>JAEOTL010000301.1 GCA_016839845.1 Promethearchaeota archaeon | reverse complement strand
GATAATCTACTAACTGATTTTTCTGGACAGATCATCCCTATAATTGTGATGATCGTGTATTTTCCTGCTCAAGTTCTCTCACAATTGGTTTCCGCGAGCCTAGGGAAATCTTATGATCGAATCTCTCCTCTTCTATCTGTAATAATTATCGGTGTTTTCAAGGCCCTAATGATCTGGTTGTTAATCTTTGCGTTTACCCCGATAGATTTTGCCATTATTCTGATTTTCTTATATATCGCAGCTGAATCGAATGGTTATCTTCTGCAAGCGATAATGAGTCGAATTTCCATTAAACATAGAGGCAAAGTTTTTGGTTTACATATGTGGATTGATCGCCTTGGTCGAGTGATCGGTCCTTTAATTGGAGGAGTATTATGGGTTACATTGGGTGACAGTATCCCCTTTATTATCTCCGTTTATCTAGGGTTAGGTTTAATCCCACTTTTCATGTTAGCTATTCGAATGTTAAGCTCATTCATGGTAGAGCAGGTAGATATTGATAAGATTGGTGTTATAAAAATAAAAAAATAAAAATTGCCTTTTTTCTTCGGTTTTTTTCTAATCACTAACTTCGATAAATCTTTATAGCTAATACGACGAAGTATTGATTATTTGCTAGAATAACTAATCGCTCCACTATTCCCATTATTTCGCTCCCCGCCGCAAATACAAGGAGGATCGTGACTATGAATGTACCAATAAATGATATTAATGAATATTTATCATATCCTGCCCATTCATCTACTTTCCGTAATCCTCGCCACATTGCAATCATCCCTCCCAGATTAAGGAACCCAGTTATCATAACTATTACTAGGTGTGAAATTCCGGTTATCCCAGTAGGTTCCCCCCCATAGTTTAGAGGAAAAAACAATGCTACAATAAGATTTAGAATGCTACTAACAAGGAATAAAATAGGACCTACTTTTGGTCCTTTAAGCGCCCTCATTACCAAATTCAAGCCTATTAGAAATGTAATTGATAACCCAACATTTATGAGATTCATAATATCGAATAATACCTTATTCGGAGCTCCGAGTGCTAATAAAGAACTCACATCGTCTCGGATGTGGTTATAACCAGGTTGTAATATTCCTCCAAGTATCCAAATCATATTAAAGATTATTGGAGCAGCTATCCCACAAATTGCAAATATTTTTTGATATTTAACCATAAGTAGTTAATTAAAATGTTCAATTCATTAATAGTTTTCTACGTGCTTGGGAGCTGTAACGTTAAAAAAATAAGTTTAAAAAAAAAAGGAACACTAATTTCTAGATTTTTTTTAGCTTCAAATACAACCTATTGACTTGAACACATCCGGTATTACTCCCATTTTCAGAATTTGCAAAACATCGTTTCTCAGGACTTTTCGTGAATTTCGCGCAACCCCAACACCATAATTTATTAAAACTAATCCTTTTGTTTTTATTTTCAACCCGAACTCTTTCACATATTTCTAATGCGTCATCAAAATCTAATCTCCATTCACTCAATATTTTCAACCTCTCTCATTCCTATGATTTTACATTAGTATTTTGGATAAGTCCTCTATTTGAGATATTTCTCTTAAGTAAATAGCTAGCAGTATACCAACCGATAAATGCACCCATTCCTCCCTGAATTATTGAATAGGGTATTAAGAAATAACCGTAGGTCAGAAAATTATCAACTCCAGGTGCCGATAAATCTGATTTATAGAATGTTTCAAGTGCTAGAATACTAAGCAAAATGAAACAGACTGAAGAGATCAAAGAGGAAATTAACACCGCTTTCCTCTCGTTTTTAGCAGGTTTGAAAATCCAAAATGATAAATCAATTGATAATCCGTACGCAACATAAATAAGAGCCCAGTAAACGGCACTCCAAGGAGATTTTAAAGTATTTTCAATCTGCCATTCTAATATAAGTTCAATTGGAATCCCTATAAGCCCGTTAATTCCAAAAAAGAAGACTGCTGTCCCGATTGTCTTTAAAAAAACTATGAAAAAATAAGTTATCATCATTAGAAACAGCATTATAAAATATAGATAAATGTATCCTATTTCCATCATGATAATATCAAAGAACACCGTAAATAGGGCGGTCAAGACGGCTATACTCATAAATCCGACGAAATTCAAACTCAATGATCGTTTATTCCAAGGTTTATACCATTTTGAGCTAGTACTTTGATGTAGCACAATTAATTCTTTCATTTATTTCCCTCCTTTTGATATATTATAATTTATAAGAGAAAAACAGTGAAATACAACTTTATTTTTCTCAAATTTTAAGAAATCATTGAAATATTTAAAGAATATGGCAATTTCAATCCAATAATCTGGACATAAACTTATGTAAAAATGTCCAGTTTCGAAAAAATAAATAAGGAAAATTGACATTACTTACAATATAAAACTACCGAGATCCTTAAAATGGATGATAAGGACCTAGAAATCCTAAAGTTGTTACTTTTCAATGGTCGGATGTCGTTTGAAGCAATTTCAAAAAATGTAAAGTTAACTCCTTACTTAGTGAAAAAAAGAATTAATCACCTTGTCGAGATAGGCGTAATTCAGAAGTTTACAACCAATCTTAATTTTTTATTATCGCAAAAATCAGTGTGTTATAGTCTTGTTCGTGTAAAAGAAGGCACAAACCAACAAGAATTAATGGAACGTATTGGACAACTAGATGAGGTTAGTGGAGGGGCTATTTCACTTCAAGATAAGATGCAGATTATTCACACTTACTCTGATGATTATGATTTTAAAAAAAATCTTGAAAAATTGATGCAATTTGAAGAAATAATAGATGTGGAAAATTTTATATTGCTTATTCCCCAATCTCTAAGCTTTAAAAATACAAGATTAACTAAAACCGATTGGAAAATAATAAATTCAATTAAAGATAACTGCAGAAAAACCGACGTAGAGATCGCGAATGAATTAGGAATTTCATCTAAAACTGTCAAAAGAAGATTAAAATATCTCACTGAAAATATTATCATTCTTTTCATGATTGACCTTGATACAAGTGCGGCTGATTTTCTGTCTTATATGTTAATAGTCAGATTTGAGAAAGTTGCCTCTGAATCCTTTAACCAAGTTATGGAGATAATTAAGAATTATTTCTATGTATGGAGAGTAGCAAACCAGGAAGCCTTCATCATCACCGTTTTCATAGATAAGTTGAGAGATATTGAGGAACAAGTTAAGAAAATTGAAAAAATTCCACTCGTTAAAGATGTAATCAACTTTGTACCAACTAAAATGATTTATTTCGAGAGTTGGATTGATAAACTAATTAAGAGCAATGCTCTTGACTAATTAGATTTATAATTCTCCTTAAATATTTGCCTATTAAATCTCGTACAATTAGACAGACTCTAGTAGGTTTGAAAAATTCTTATAATGCCCTTCCTCATCGGAAAGAATTTTCTTAAACATTTTAACGGTAATTTCATCTCCTTCTTTTCTGGCCATTTCAATTATTCGATTGTAAAGTTCAATAGCTGAAGTTTCTTCATTCTTGTCAATTTCCAAAATTTCCTTAGGAGACTCACCTATAATGTAAGCAGGTACTTCTCTTATGATCTCTTCTCCAAGGAGGGTTATCCTTTCAGCAATTCTTTCAGCGTGTCTCATTTCTGTTATGGCAGTCTTCTTAAGACTAATACCTGGAAGATAAATTGGCCAATGAGTTGCTACAAACTTTTTTGATTTAGACTCTTTTAGCTCGTTTTTTGATGTAGAAGTCTTTCCATTCCAAATCGCATGCTGTAGCATATAGAGCACTGATACTTTTAATTCACGTGCCAGTGCATCATTTAGCATCTTGAATAATTCCTGAGATGGTTTCACTTTTTCCATATTATCACCTCTTTTAATTTACCCTCTCGTTAAATTATAACTAAATTATTTATTAATGAAGATAAATATTCTCCATAAATAATAAAGACAGACAAAATTATCAAAAAAAGGTGTGAAGATGGAACAATATGTGTGTCAGAATTGTGGGTTTAATATGGTAGGATATTTACCTGACAATTGTCCTTTTTGTTTTGCATCAAAAAATCAGTTTATTACTGCTGAAAAATGCTCAGAACGATTTGAAGTTGTAAGTACGAAGGTAACTGAGAAAGTATCACGATTAAATTCTGCTCCACGATTAGGTGTAGAACATGCTGCTTATCAAATAAACACCAGTGAGGGGACTGTAATGATTGATTGTCCCTCAACGTTTAGAGAGGAAGTAGAACCAATGAACGCTATTTTATTTACGCACCACCATTTTTTGGGCGCTTCAACTCTATATCAAAAACACTTCAAGGCGAAACTTTGGATTCACATAGATGATAGTGAAACAATTCTCACTCGTAATTATGCCTTTGATAAGCTTTTCAAATCAAATTTCGATTTTGCTGAAATTAATGCATTTCACATAAATGGACATACCCCTGGCTTTACGTTCTTCATCTTTGAAGATGTGCTCTTATTATGTGATTATCTAGTCGGTTCAGGTGAGGAGTTTCGATTAAATCCATACGGTCCACCTCAACCAACACTCGAAGGCGCGCAAAAAATGAAAGATATAATTGAAACTTATGATTTAAACCATGTGTGTAGTGTGAATAACGTTTTATCCTTTCCAGAGTGGAATGCGATTTTTAAGGGGCTATTATCCACATAATTATTCAATCTTTTTTTATAAAATCAAGCAAATTTGCAGTTATTAGAGAAGGTTTTTGAGGTACTTCTGTTTTCTCAATTTCCCAAAAAGATTGAATACGTTTGATAAGATCTGGGGGCTCTTCAATTGTCCAATCGTGCGGGAGAACATTATTATAATAGGGGGTACTAAATCTGTGACCAATGAGCATCACAAATCCACGATCGGTTGATGTTCGGAAAATTCTCCCAGCTGCTTGGATTACTTTCATCATACCCGGATTTCGATAGGCATATTCAAATCCTTTCTTCCATTTGAACTCAAAGTATTTTTGCATTAATTCTTGCTCTTTCGAAAATGCGGGTAGTCCAGGTCCGATAATAAATGCCCCAATCGCCATATCTCCTGTAAAATCTACGCCTTCACCGAAAATTCCCCCATGGACTGCCAGAAGTAGATATTTCTCATCAGGAGCGCGAAGCATCTTTAAAAATTTCTTACGTTTCGATTCGCTCATTTTTCTGTCTTGTACAATGAGATTAACTGAGATAGGATATGTTTCGATCTCACGTTGAACAGCTTTAAGATAAGCGAATGAAGGAAAAAAAGCTAAATAATTTCCCTGTTTAACATTCACAGCCTTAGCGATTATTGATGCGATAAGATCATATGACTCTCGACGATCTTCATATTTAGTGGAAACGGTGGGCACTAGAAGATAAAGGCGATTCTCCTGAGCAAAAGAGGAGGGATATTGAATTTTCTGAGCAGTGGTAGGGTACCCAACCATATTTTGGAAGTAATCTAGGGGAAATAACGTTGCTGATTGCATTATTACTGAATGAAATCCCTTAATTCTTTTTTCAAGTTTATGAGCAGCAGATTTGCATAAAATTTTGATTTTTCCTTCCTTTATGTATAACAATTCACTATACTCAGGAGCATCACTTTCTTTTAAGATCGTCGCAAACTCGCGTAATATCAAAGCAAATTCTAGGACTTTATCCTTTTTCCCAGGTTGAACTCCTTGTCGAGAAGTAACAGCTTGAATATAGGATAAAATAAATACATCATAATCCTCCAATGCTTTGTGGAAGATCTCTTTCTTGAATTTTACGAGAACTGGTTTTTTAGGGGTAATGTCGTGAAACTGGTTAATTAAGCTGTTAATGTAGTTTGAAATCTTCTGATAGATAGCGCGACCTTTCTCCTCAAGGGATTTAGATATATGGAGAGAGCCTAGGTATTCTTCAAGAAAATTTAAAGATTTTAAGGTTAGCTCTGGGGAATAATAGGTCATTGCTCGGAAGGGGAGATTGTGCGCCTCATCAACAATTAATAGAGCATCATCATATGGTTTGTCAAAGTAACGCTTCAGTTTGATGTAAGGATGAAAAACGTAATTATAATCCCCTACGATGACGTCACAATGGAGAGAACAATCCAGAGAAATTTCAAAGGGGCAAACTGTGTGAGTTTTAGCAATTTTTCGTATGAATCGACTATCGATGACCTGCTTAGTGAGCATTTCCGATACAACTTTGTCCAAAGATACATTTTCATAATTATTAAGGTAGGGACATATGGATTTCTCGCAAATAAAGGAGCTGTTTATACATAATTTCTCTTTCGCAGTGAGAATGATTGAATTAAACTGAGCCTTCTTTTTAGCAAATATCTGTAATGTTTCTTTGTAGATACGTTGCTGTGTGGTTTTAGAGGTGACAACGAAAACACGTAAATTCTTCTTCAATGCATATTTTAATGCAGGATATAAAGTTCCAACCGTCTTACCTAGACCAGAAGGGGCTAATAGCATTAATCGTTCTTTTTTTTGAAGGCATCGAAGAGTTTTTTGGATGATTTCTTCTTGATGAGGGCGATATTTCTCGAAGGGAAAAATGACTGTTTTGGCACGCTTCTGCTGTTCTTTTTTAAGTTTTCGAGCCAGTTCCCAGGAATTTAAAATGGTTTCACATTGAGTTTGAATGTATTCTGATAGATCTTGTGCGGGAACTTCAATAATTTTAACGTTTTCAGTAAAAATATCGCTTAATACGAGATGACACTTAATTTGATTCCCTAACTGGAGGAAATAGTGACTATATAACAACAACTGCAAGCGATATTCCTCAGCTATAGTTGATTCAAGATCGAAGTTATCAAGGTCTGATACTGACTTAATTTCTTCAATTACCAAAGTCCCTTCGTTTTCATAGACAATATCCGCGCGCCCTGTAATGACAAACTTCCAGCCTTGAACTTCAGTTTCAATTTTTACCAGTACCTCCCGTTGAAAAGTTTTTTCAGTTTCTTTTCGACTATTTTGGAGCGCTTGGTGAACTTCAGTTCCTTTTGAGGCTCGAATGCGCAAAGGAATCACCGAATTATAATAACGACGTTCTGAGGTCGCATATATCACTTCCTTTATCGATATATGGAATTCCTTGCGCTCCTTGAGAACTTTCACTTTTCTTTAATCACTAAAACTAACAACTTTAATTGTTGTATTAAAAAAGCGCTCCTTAATGAAATTATAATTTATTAAGGTGAAATTAAAAACAATCTCCATCCTTCAGTTTTCCAAGTTCTTAACTTAGAATTAAAGTGTATAGCATCGTATAGCCCAAGATAATTAAAAAGTGAAAAATAGCGAATAATCCGCCAGTTTTTAGTAAGCGTTTATAATCTAAGTTCCGTACTTTATTCTTTTTTGCTAGGGATAAAGTAAGAAGATCACACGCAGAACCTTGTGGTAAGAAATTACCCGCCATATTAACACCCCCAATGAATGCAATAATAATCGGGTTAGGAAAAAAGCCTTCACCTATGAGAGCTGAAAAAATCGGGAGAAGGATGATAGTCACCGGTGTACCTGCTAAAAATGCGGATAAGAGTGAAGAAATGCTTAAGGTTATCAATACAGCGATATAAATATTCCCTTTTGAAAGACCTACCAAACCAGAAGAAATTAACTCTGAAAAACCAAATACAGAGAGAGAATTGGAAAGTATGAATAAAATCGCAAAAATTATGAGAATTCTCCAAGAAATTTCATTCTTAATATCTGAAAAATTTGAATCTTTTAAGTGAATAAGTAGTAGAATCGCAGCGGAGATAATTGCTACGAGAGCAGGTTGGATCCCCATGAACATAAACACAAATGTAGCCAGAATAATTATTGCTGTCGTCCGAAATCTCCTCTTATCTTCAATTACCATTCCTGGATCGAGCATTTCTAATAAAATCTTCTTGTTTCTTTCTGTAGGTTTTTCTTCCTTTTTTACTATGAATCGGTCCATCAAAAATATTGTAGAAATTAATGTTATTAAAAATAAAATTCCCATATTGGCAAAATATTCCCCAAATCCCCAGTTAAATTCTTCACCAATTATTAAATTCTTTAAACTTGAGATAGGAGTCAGAATCGCACCGATATTAATGGTAATGGTCATTCCCATCATATAAGTGCCTGCACGAATATCTAAAATTCGGCACGTTCTATAGATTAATGGAACTAAGATTAAAGAGAGGGTTAAATCCTCAATAAACGCTACAATAATACCTGTAAACAAACATATTATATAGAAGAAGAGCCGGTTATTCCCTTTAGTAAATAAAATCAATTTGATTGTGATATAATCTACAATATGGCTGCGAGTGGCGTAATAGACGACGATCTGCATGGCGAAAACAAATATTATGGTCTTAAAATTGATAAATCCAAGAATCTCCCCTTCTTGAATGCCCATTCTAATCATAAAAATTACCGCAACAGCTCCAATGAGGAGTGCAATCGGAAAATAATCTATTTTATTTTGAGAAAAAAATGCCATCAAAATCGCAAATAAGACTAAAATAACGATTATTGCGGGAAGGTTCATTTCATGAAAAGGAATGGTGATTACTTTAAAAAATATCTGTTGAAAAATGCATATTACTTCTAATTTAACAAATACATTAAATCAATAAAATTTATGGGAGTATCCGACATTTTTTATTATTATTCAGAAGAATTCATTCTATAATTGAAATAGGTTGGAAAACCCTTTAATAATTGAGTATAACTCAGGATTTTTGAAATATTCAGTGTTTCAATTCCGCTGATCGAATGATTAACGTTTAATAAAACATTTAGGGGGTGTGGATTTAGAATTTCCTAGAAGTCCTAGGACAAAGTAAACATTTAAATAAATGGATTATCTTCTGTTTTTTTGAAAAGGGGATATGCTCTAATATAGGGGTTTTAATTATTTCTTGTTAAGTAAGAAGTAAATACAGTCACTGATTATACGAAGAAAGCTAGGGGAAGCTTTTTTTCAATTTGGAAGGTTCAAATATAATAATCAAGGGTGGGTTGAATTTTATTTAAAAGAAGAAATGAAAAATTAGGTTATTTTACGATAATTTTTGTTTTTATATCGACGGTTTTTTTATTCAATTTATTTCCTATAATCAATTCAAATTCAAGCGAAAATATTGTTACAAAAATAAACATTGATGTAAATGATGTAGAAAGAGTAGAATTACAAAGTAAAATTGTGTATTGGGGTGTAATAACAGCTAATAATTCAAATCTTTTCGGAACAGAGGATTCTGTCTCATTCTTAGATAATTCTCTAGTGAAATTTCGAGAAGATAGCAAAGTTGAGTTTATTCTTAAGAGAAATACTATGGAATTATCTCATCAGGTTAAAAAGTTCATTTCAAAGTATGATGGAGGATTTCTTGATAGTTCTGATTATTTAAACACGAACCTTGTCTATGTTTCATTGGAAATGATTGAAGACTTTATTTTTGAGTCTAAAAACATTCAAGGTATTGAATATGTTGAACCTAATTTTTATAATAAACTGGATTTTATTCCCAACGATGAACATTATGCTGATTATCAATGGGATCTATCACTTATTGGGATGGAGTCAGCATGGGATTATGAAATCGGGTCACCTGATGTTATTGTCGCTGTAGTTGACACTGGAATTGATTATACTCATCCTGATCTCGATGAAAATTATTTACCGCTAGGATATGATTGGGTCAATGATGATGACGATCCTATGGATGATCATTCTCATGGTACTCAGTGTACTGGCACAATAGCAGCTATTATTAATAATACAGAAGGTCTTTCAGGAATTGCAAATGTTTCTATTATCGCTGAAAAAGCTTTTAGTGCTTCAGGCACGGGATCTGATTTAGATTGTAAGGTAGCAATAATACATGCTGTGGATATGGGAGCACACATTATTAGTTGCAGTTGGGGGAGTAATTCACTTTCTCAAACTCTAAAAGAGGGACTTGATTATGCAATAGAACATGATGTTATAGTAGTTGCTTCTGCGGGGAATGAAAACTCTAGTGTTCCACGTTATCCCGCAGCTTATCCAAAAGTAATTGCAGTTAGTGCAACAGATAAGCAAGATCTTAAAACAAATTTTTCTAATTTCGGTGCCTGGATAGATGTTGCGGCACCAGGAGTAGATATCTACTCTACAGTTCCATATGATATTCAAGGTTCTTATTATGATTATGTCTATGGTACATCTATGGCTGCCCCCCACGTATCCGGCCTTGCAGCTCTGCTTAAAAGTGCCTATCCAACCAACAATGCAAGTCAGATTGAATCTTTAATTTATGGATCAGCCGTAGATTTAGGAGCTCCTGGTTTTGATCCTTATTATGGTCACGGTAGAATTAATGTTTCTAATCTTTTTGGGCCTGATAAAACACCTCCCACGTACTCAAATTTAACTGAATTGGCAGATCCCTTGGAACTTGGTGGGACAGAAATAATAACAATTGATGTTATGGATCCTTCAGGGATTAATCAAGTTTTAATCGAATTTGGTGCAGATAACCAATCTATGAATAATATCGGGGGAAATAAGTGGCAATTTAATTCTTGGACCCCATCAAATACGGGAAATTATACTTACACAATATATATGGAAGATAACCGTAAGAATTGGGGATTTTTAAAAGATTCAATCCAAGTTGTTGATACTACGACTCCAACTCTTGAACTCTTAACTAACCATACAGAGCCATTAGAATTAGGTAATTCTACAGTGATTCTGGTCAAAACCTCAGACATGTCTGGTATAAAACATGTCCAATGTTATTATGAAGGTTTAAATTCTTCAATGAGAGATCTTGGTGGAGATGTATGGCAATTCCAAAAATTTACTCCGACAAAAGTAGGTATCTGTAATTATGAAATAATTGCGGAAGATAATAACGATAATAAGGCATCCATCATCAGTTTCCTAGAAGTAAGAGATACCACCTCACCATTACCCCCGATATTAATAGATTTCCCCAAAGGGGAAATAAGTAATCAAATCTATTTTGATTGGGAAGAAGTATATGATCACTCAGGAATAGAATTTTATAAATTAATAATTGATAATGAATCAAATCCACTTATCACACCAGGGAATGTCTTTGAAATAACTATAGAAAATACGGGGCTTGAAAGTAGTTATTATGAAGTGGAAGTCGATCTCCCTCAAGGAACTTACTATTTTTTCTTGTATCAAATCGATGGAGTTGGGCTTCAAAGTTTTTCCAGCAGTGG
>JAEOTL010000300.1 GCA_016839845.1 Promethearchaeota archaeon | reverse complement strand
CAATTTAAACCAAATTTCATGAGTTCTACCTGTAATTGTGCTCCACTTACATATGGTTCAATAACAGCGTAGAGATTCTTTTCATCTATCTTAATTATTTTATTCATTCTGCGGAGATCAAGTATAATAGAATTATCAGTAGAAGGTTGATTCCAGGGACCTAATCCTGTACTTTGAGCCTTAAATTGAATATTGAACTTATTGCAGAGCATTACAATTTTTTTCACTTCCTCGGTGGATGAGGGTAAAATAACTGCTTTGGGAATAGGAGAAAACGGAATAGGAGCTTTCCCATTCATGTGATTAAAAATTTCCATGCACCAATTATAAGCATACACATTAGTAATGACTTTACTGTCATCAATATTCTCGGTACCAACAACTTCTTGGAATTCCTTTAAAATGCTCTCTTCCAAAACCATCTAGGTCACCTCCGTCAAGAGTTTTTTTAATTTTTCTGGTGCTTCTCCTATTGCCATAAGTATAATCTCACTTATATCCAGAAATAGTAAGTGGGAATTCCTTTCTCCTATGGCATCTTGTAAATTAGTTGAACAGAAAGGACAAGCTGAAGAAATAACGCTCGCTCCGGTATCTTCAGCTTCTTCTATTCGATTTTTGGCGGTTTGAATAGCGAATTCGGGAAATGCAGATTTTACGCCAGCTCCTGCCCCACAACAATAAGAGTATTCTTTAATCCTCTCCATTTCTACGAATTTTACCCCAGGAATTTTGCTTAAAATGCTTCGGGGAGCAGAATAAATCCCCTTAGCTCCCGTTCTCTTTGGTTTTGGGGGTACATCAATCGATATTAAAGGCAATAAATCAACTACATCACCGTCCCAATCTTCATATCGCTCAGCATTTCTTCCAAGATGACAAGGATCATGATACGTAACTGTGAAAGGTACTTCTTGGGTTAGTTTTAATTTACCTTGCTGGATTAATTCATCAAAGTATTCCACCGTATGTAGTACCCTAAAATTATAGTCCCGATAGAGAGGATAATCGACTTTAAATGTATCATAACACCCCGCGCAACTAAAAATTATAGTCTCAATCTCTTTTGATTCAATTGCATCTAAGTTTTTATTAAGGAATTGTTGGAATCTTTTAACATCCCCGGTCCTTAGGATTGGACTTCCACAGCAATGCTCCTTATCTTCAAGCATATTAAATGGAATTCCAGCGTTGTGGAGAATACGAACTGTTGCCCTGGCCATTTCTTTTCTCCGATACGAAGATGTACACCCTACAAAATACAGTACTTTAGAGTGAGGATCAAGTTCGATATCGTCTGGTAACCAATCAAATCTCTTCTCATGCGGTTCATTATAAGGGTTATTTACTCTCTCCGTCGCTTCAATATACCGTTGTTGTTCTGGCATAGGCCCATATCCTGCGTCTACAAGTTTCTCTCTTAGCCTCATGATTATTTCCAGAGGTTCAAGCGTATTCAGAAATTTACACGATATCGCACACCCCCCACATTCTGTACATTTATACACTACATCTCTTATCTCTTCAGAGAGCTCAAGTCTGCCCATTTCTAATGCTAAGGCTAAAATAATACGACCCCCCCCACTATAGGCATGAAAATTATATTTATCCATAGAAGGGCAAATAGTAGCATATTTCTGACTTTTAATCTGGAGTTGGGGAATCCATTTGCAAATTGAACAGCGAAGACACTGTTTTATCATTTGACTGTATTCTTCTTCCTTCAATGCCATATTAATGTCCCTAATTTCCTAAAAATTGTTATCGTCATAATTACTTATTTATTTGTCAAAACACAGAACTCCTGGATTCAATACATTATTGGGATCAAATATCTTTTTTATCTTTTCTAATGTGATTTTTGTTGAAACTTGGTGCCGGTTAAACACCTCTGGTGCCCATAATCCGTAGGGTCTATTGAAAAAAGCACCATTGTCCATTACACTAGTGCTAATGCTCAGAAATTTTTCTTGTATCATTTTCTTTGTATTTTCATTATTTGGATCATAAAAAATATCAAATTCACAATGATATGAAGATCCTTGGTTAAGGGCTTGGATATAGATGCCAATATCTTCTGAAATCTCTTTCTCTACTGTAGATACAAACTCAGAGATTCTTTCCATTGAACTAATAAAGAAAATATCTTGAAAACTACCCCGCAACCTAGTTCTCCAAGGAATTGATGTGGAATAATTGAGTACATTCAAGATAGAGTT
>JAEOTL010000110.1 GCA_016839845.1 Promethearchaeota archaeon | reverse complement strand
GTTTTTCATATATATGGGAAGAATAATGCGAAATTCATGGAATCAATAGATTTTAAAGATCCCAATTCTATTGTCCAAGTCCATGGGTTATTAGGACATCCACAAATTGCTAAAAAAAGCAGAAATTCTTCAAGTCTCTTCATTAATGATCGATATGTGATAAACGATGCTATATTTAGGTCGATTATAGAAGCCTATGAAGGAACATTAATGGTGAGTAGGTATCCTTTTTTTATATTGTTTCTTGAGATTGAGCCTTCTCTTGTTGATTTCAATGTCCACCCGAAAAAACTTGAAGTTAGATTTGAAAATGAAGAGGCTTTGTGTAACAGGATCTACAACATTATTCGAAAATTTATAGAAGAAAAGTTTATTGAAAAAGAAGCTAAATATATAAACACTGAATTGGAGGACTTTGTACCTCGTTTTAGAGAAGAACAAAGAAGAGTAGATAAAACCAGTAGAATAAGACAAGATGTAAAGGATTCCACAGAAAATGGCCCTGTAAATTTATCAAAAAGTAATCTTTCAATCGAGGAAGGAGTTCAATTGAATTTACTGGATGAGAAAGTTAAAAATGGAGAATATTCTGAGACCTATTTACGACGTAAATACACTATTTCAAAGGATTTTCCAAAACTCCGCCTAATTTCTTCCACAGGCCAATTGGCAAATAAAACATATGTCGTTTTAGAGGGTATTAATGAAAACGATGAAGTAGGAATTTTTATTTTAGATCAACATGCCGCTTCAGAACGTATTAAAAAGGAAAAGTTACTTGCTACCTATGAAACAAAAAGTCCAATGAAACAGAAATTAATTCATCCATTAAAAATTGATACTACCCCTAGTGAAAGATTGTTTTTAGAAGGAAATCTTAAAGAGATAAAGAAGTTAGGTTTTGATTTTGAACATTTTGGGGGAAATACGTTTATCCTAAGAGAGATACCTACGATTATGAATAAAGTTCCTGATACAAGCATAATCAAAGAAATCATTGGTGATATTACTGACATTGGAAAAGATGGAAGCTTCAAGGAAGTTAAGGAAGAAATTATAAACTATATTGCATGCCATAAAAGTATACGAGGAGGGGATGATTTATCCTTGAGTGATATTAGAAAGTTATTGGATGAATTAGCAGAATGTAAGGATTCATATCACTGTGCTCATGGGAGACCTACTTTACGATTTATATCATTTAAAGAATTAGATAAACTTTTTAAAAGGATAGTATAAAACTTATCTATTTTTAAGCTTTTGAAAATGCTAAGGCTTCAATTCCTTGAATACCCTCAACTTTTCCAAATATCTCCTCTAACTTATCAGTACCACCCCATTCTTCGGGGTATCTTACTCGGACTCTTACTTTTTTTAAGCCGAATGCTACAGGATGTATATCATATCGCTCTAAAGTACATGAATCGGGTAAAACTTTTTTTAAGGTTTCTACAAATTCTTCAAAATCGACTTCGGTATCTTCTGGGACAACGTCAATTAAAGCAATAAATTCTTTTGCCATAAAAACACAACTCTTCTCATTATTTAAATTATTATAGATTTTAGTATTAACCTAACCTAAATTCAAAATTAAAAGTTCTTCTTCTTCAAGGGCCCGAAAAATCACATTTTAAGCATCTATATTCTTTTCCCATAACCCTACATCGCTCACATCTCCAAATAGTCACGTCTCCGCACTCAGGGCATGGAAAGTGTACAGCTGCTTCGTATGGGGCTATAGGCCTTCCACAACTAAAACACTCATTTCTTTTATAAGCACTCATGAAGTTGTCAGTTAAAACTATAGTAGAACTTGGATTTTAAAATATGTTATAACTTTAATTATTTTTGGTTTTGATCAAAAGAGAGTGAAGAGAAAGTAGGGTAGTGTTTATAATAAAAGATGAAATTAAAATACTTCAAGAAAGTATTAATCAAAATTTAAATTTATCAACACCCTAATTTGCATATAAATTAAATAAAATACATTAAAGCTATCTTAGAGGATGTTAACAATGCCAGAAAATAAAGTTAGGAAATACTTCAAACTCATTGAAGCATGGGCATGGTGTGATATATGTGAAGACATGATTGCGTTGAATATTAATAAAGAAGAAATTATCGATGGTCTTCAAATGGGGATCTACACAAAAGAATATAAGCATGCGAATCCATCTCCTGACCTAGATGATACTGACGATGTTTCTGGTCAAGAACACACAATTTACATCTATATCAATGATAGCTACGAGATAACGGGAGTAAAAACATTCTTTGGAGAATCTATGAGCACTCAAGATATAGGTGCTGAGACGGTAAAAGCTGGAGGTGAAGTACGAATTCCTGTGATCGTTAAGGATGTCCCTCCAATGGCAGTCCAATTGGGAATGCTCTCTAAGGAACAATTTAAAGTGCTCAAAATATGCGATGGTATGAATACTATCGAAGAAGTAGCTTCTACAGCCCAAAAAAGTGTAGAAGAAATAGAAGTAATGATGGATCAGCTTCGGAAAAAAGGATTAGTTAAAGTGATTAAAAGAACCTAGTGTTGATTTTTTACTATTCCACAACAAGAGAAGCTTCTAAATATAGGTATTCATTTGATTCCAATTTAATTAAACTATTTTATGATACTAAAGATATTTATACTTTAAACATCGTAATATTTTATCATCTTTGAAATAAATAAAATTTGAAAAATAGCCTTTGATTTGAATTATGATTTATTTACAGGAAATTTTGAATTTGACACCAGCTACTCCAGAAACTCTTGATTCGTTTATTAAGGTTGCTCAAGAATTATTAGTACCCGTGTGTGAACGCCTAGGAGCACGACTTGTCATTGCTTGGTTTAGTACCTATGAATGGTTCCTGCAGGTAACGCATGTTTTTGAGTTTGATGATGAAGAAGCATTAAAAGATTTTCGAATTAACACTAACCAAGATAAACAAGGGGGCAAATATACCGCTCAATTAGAAGTTTTTGCCCCAGAACGTCGTACTCGATTACTTGAACCAATAGGAGCAGTTCCACCAGAAACACTTCATAAAGCAATCGAAGAAAGTCAGAAAAGAGCTCTTAAGGTCTATAGTCTCGCGACACTTGAAGTAAATCCCAATAAAATGCCCGAATTTATTAAAAAGGTAAGAGAATATTCAAAGATTTTTCCAATTATCGCTAGTTGGCGACCGATTGCGGGAAATCCAAATGAAGTGAACGACATATGGAAAGGCGCCATAGGTCCAAGGGATTATCAACCCGCTGTTGAAGGAATGAAAGAATGGTTTCGAGATCTTCGAGAAATGGCACCAAAAGAGCGTTTAGTACAGATATACCCTCTCCCATATTCACAATTACAATAATAATTGAAAATTTTATATTTCAATTTTTTCTTTAACCATCTATCCCAAACTGTAATTTCATAGAAATATCTTCTTTTTCTTGATTTTAAAAATTTAATGTCCCTCAAGTCTGCCTTTCCATGGTTCAAGAAGTTTAGCAGTGCTATCTAATCTAAGATTTAAACGTGGTTCTAGTAATTCAGGACTTAAATTGTGTTCTTTCAAATAGTCGATTAATTTTTGGTGGAGATCCTGGGCAATGGATGGATGCTCATTTATAACATTTTGCTTCTGGTTAGGATCTGAAGGTAGATGATATAGCCAAGATTGTCCTGCTTGGGTATTATATAAAAGACTCCACTCTTCTGAAGTTATTGTAGTATCCGAGCCCTCCGTTTCACGTGGTTGACCATCCACCGATTTTACAATCATTCCTACATTTGTAAACGGTTGCGTGCTTATCACAAACTCTCGACCTTTTAATTCTTTGTTCTTTATCATTGATACTAACGAATGACCCTCT
Source organism: Promethearchaeota archaeon (assembly GCA_016839845.1). The sequence goes on along the minus strand of JAEOTL010000110.1, from coordinate 13,972 downwards.
ATTGTAGCTGGTATCTCTACATTCATTAAATCGAGAACTGTAGGCATGAGGTCTATTGCAGAAGTTAATCCATTTTGAACACCTGGTTCCATCTCAGGTACATATATTATTAGCGGACAACCGATTGCCTCTTCCCAGAGGGGAGAGCGTATCCATTTATGATCAGGTCTAAACCAATAAGGAATCTTCTGGGGATGAGAAAGAGTCATCTTACCAAAAAGACCCCCGTGTTCACCAAAATAAAATCCATGGTCCGTAGTGAATATAATAGCTGTATCGTCCATTAAACTCATATTCTCTACCAGTCTAAGTAGATGTCCTATCCATGTATCGACCATGGTTATTTCCCCACAATAACAGGCATGAGCTTTACGAACAGTATCTTCAGAAATATTCCCTACATCTTGCCAGTAGCTGTAGGTGGGATCTACAATTTCCCCATCATAATCCTTCATGTACAACTTCGTATAATAAGATGGAGCATCCCATGGTTCATGAGGATCCCAGATATCTATATAGAGAAAAAAATCCTCAGTATGATGCTTTTCAAGCCATTGAGCTGCACGTGTGATTGTCCTTGGGGCATAACGATCAACTTCATGACGCCAATCAGCTCGTGTATCATCACCAAGACCTCGAGACCAGTAATCTTGACCTTCAATTTCTATAAATGTCCTAAACCCACGATCATAATTCATATTACTACGTAAAAAGAAAGGAGTGTCCACCACAGCTGCTGTATGAACACGATTCCGCCTCAAAATACTTGGGAGGAGAATTAACTTTGGTGACAGTGGTTCCCATCTCATAAATATTCCGCTTAAACATCCAGTGAAAAAATCGGCTCGATTTGGCATGGTAGGAAAACTCCCTGCATAATGGCGCTTAAAAAGCACCGATTGTACGGCTAACGCATCTAACGCAGGAGTTCGTATCCATTTATTACCGTAACAACCAAGATGGTCTCGCCGAAATGTATCGGAAACAATCCAGATAACATTCAATTATATACACTTCTGTTTTTTGAATATATAATGAATATGACATATCAGTTAAAAGTCTCTAGATTGTATAAAACCTATATTCAATTTTGCTATAAATCCTTCATTATATCCTTTTTTAAAAAAATAATTCAAAATAGCAAGATTTCTCTTACTTTTTCAAGTCCTAAATGAAGAGCCTTAATGTTAGAATCAGCGTCTGGAAGCCATTCTTTTATTACTTCCTCGTAATGTTCAAGTTATTTTCTCATCAGGAAATTTTACTTTATATTGAGAAACAAGCTATACGTTTTTTGGTATAAAGGTTTGGGATTCACTAAGAAAAGTTGGGAAAAAAACAGATGGGGATTCTATAGGAGAATTTTTGAAGACGATGAATTAGTCAATAGCTTAGAAGGAAGTATTACAGAAAGAACAGAGAATGCCTATAAACCGCCATGAGTAAGGAAATCTCAGATATTATTGATTAAAAAAACAAACTATAGATTATTTACTATGCAATATTATTTTTTTTCCTTCCTTTAACCCAAGGTTCAATGCTCTTATGTTTTTATCAGGATCTCGAAGCCATTCTTTGACAACCTCCTCATAATACTCAACTTCAATAAAGGGTAATTTTCCGGTTGATATAGCAAAGCCTAACATAATGAGATTTACTTGTTGGTTGGTCTTAAAGTTTTCTAACGATAATTCGGTCGAATTCATTAAATAAACCTCCTGAGAATATCCATGGAGGATTTTGGTAATTCTCTCTAAGCTTGGGTAATCTTCTAACCCAGCTGTATACATTACACTAGGTATTGACCTTATATTTAAGACGAAAGATGTCTTACTTGAAGCGAAGATTCCTCTTCTGAGTGCTTCTACTGGTTCTAAACAGATGTAAAGATCAGCATCTCCGTAACATATAAGGGAGCTTTGTATATTTCTCCTTTCATCATCGTGGATCTTCTTTTGATAACGGGTGTGGCTCATTATTGCTCCTTCGCGCTGGGCTAGGCCATGCATCTCACTTCCGAAGTTTTTTTCGACACCAGCCTTCTGGGCAGCAAATTCTATCAGTCGTTTAAGGGTAATGACACCTTGTCCTGCGGTACCAGCGATTACAATGTTAATTATGTCATTTTCTTTAAAGTTCACGAAAGGGTACCTCCTCTCCAAACAAATTTACAATAGATTTGCGGATTGCGCCATTAGGGCAAATCTCATAACATACACCACATTTGATACACCTATCTTGGTCAATTTGCATTTCTTCAATTCCATCAGTTTCCACCCTTCTGATTGCAGGGCAGCTTAATATCCTTGAGCATGTGTGGCACATTGAACAGCCCCCAATGTAATAGGAAATATCTTGAACTTTTTCTCCATCTTCTTGAAGCGCCCTAATTTGAGATAACCTCCAGCGATGAGCTTGAAGAGCGCATTCACGTTTAATGATGATAACTTTTAATCCCTTATCTTTTAACGCTTCCTCGATTGAATTTGTTAATCGCTTAGGATTATAGGAATCCTCAACCCGTAACCAAGGAACACCAATAGATTTACAGATTTTTTCGATTGAAAATCCTTGTTTAATTAAAAATCGCAGAACATCATCTTGATGCCCTGTCATTGCGGTCCAGGAGTTTTCAAAAATGATTAAAAGTAAATTTGAGTTATATCCCACTGCTTCAGCTAAGGGAGACATACCAGTATGAAAGAAAGTCGAATCACCGATAAATGCAATTATTTTCTGATCTGTTTTCGTTGCCATCCCAATCGCAGCACTTAAACCCCCAGACATACATATGACTAAATCTGAGCATTGTTGAGGAGGGAAGAATGACATTACATAACAGCCAATATCCCCGCTAATTATGGTGTTTTCTAACTGATTTGTGGCCTTTAGGATTGAGTACAACGTTGCTCTCTCAGGGCATCCGGCACAAAACGTTGGAAATCTACTGGGAATAACGTCTTTATAGGAATTAAAGTACTCTAAAGTTTTAGTAATATTCTCCTGAGGGCGCTTGTTGAAGATCCTTGCTAGAGTGGTAGCAACTAATCCTGTAGAAAATTCATTATGTTTAGGAAAAAATGTTTTTCCAATTATCTCAACATCAAGTTTGTGTTTATGAGCTATTTCAGCAATCTTTGTTTCCAGAAATGGTTCTAATTCTTCGATTATAATAACGTGCTTCAAATTTTGAATATAACTAGCGATTTGGTCATAATTTAAAGGATAAATCATTCCCAGTTTTAAAATGGGGACATCATTTAATTCTAATTGGTTTAGAGCTTCCATTGTATACCCGAAGGGCATCCCACTTGTGATAATGCCTGTTGTACTATCTCCGGGGATTATTTTATTAAACCCTAACTCTGGTATTGCACTTCTTAACTTGTCGATACGCTCATACAGACGAATATGGTTATTAATCGCGTGGGGTGGTAAAGAGTTAAATTTAGGAATATTTCTTATAAATTCACCCTTCTTTTTCCCAGGAACCAAAGGTCCTAACTCTACAAAACCCCTTGAATGGGCGCTTCTTGTTGAAGTTCGAACATTCATTACTAAATCATATTTTTCTGAGAGCTCAAAAGCAATTTTAACCCAATCCTTACATTCTTGAGGGGTATGAGGTTCAATTGTGGGGAGATGAAGCATCCATGCATAAAACCGTTCATTTTGTTCTTGGTGGGAACCCAAAGAACCGGGATCAGACCCTACCGAGACAACCATACCTCCCGGATTTGGGCCATTTAATGCAATTACACTTAACGCATCACTTGCAACATTTAATCCTACATGCTTCATGGGATTAAAGCTCCTACATCCCGTCCATGCTGCTCCTGCACATGCAGATACAGCAACAGCTTCATTAACAGCCCAATGATGCACTAAAAATTTACTATATTCTGGAAAATCTCTAATCACTTGGTGAAAGTATTCCCCGATATCGCTGGTTGGAGTTCCGGGATATTGAGAAACATATGAAACCCCAGCTTCAAGACAGCCTCTCACGAGGGCCTCATTTCCAAGCATCAAAACTTTTCCATCAGGTTGTATAAATCGAGTATCCCTTATCATCAAAATTCATTTAGTTTGTTTTAAAACTATAATTCAAAATTTTAAACCATATATATAGCTTATTGGTTTCTGAAATAAATGAATAAGAATTAGAAGTAGGGTAAACTTTAGGGATTATTGTCAATCATTTGTTTGGCGATAAACTCAAAAATTTCCTCAACGTTAACACCAGTCTTAGAAGAACATTCGAAATAGCCACCTAATTCATAAGTTTTGGATAATTCAGATGCTTCTTCTGTAAAAACTGATCTTTTATCCTCCAGGTCAATTTTTCCCCCTACCATAATAATAGGGATTTTAGTTCGACCCTCGGAAGAAAAATATTCGAAAATTGATAACCAATCTTTAATTTTGGCTAGACTCGAATATCTGGTGGTATCATACATAAAAATTCCTCCGTCAGCACCCTTTGCAAATGCAGGTAACAGGACGCGAAACCTCTCTTCCCCCGCAAAATCCCAGATACGAAGTGTAATAGGTTTACTATCAATTTCAACATTTTTTACGCTGAAATCAGCTCCGATCGTCATCTTGAGGTCGTTTTTGAATACTTTTGTAACAAACCTATTTATTAAAGTAGTTTTACCTACTCCCCCATCACCGAAGACGCAAACCTTAAACGCTATTTTATGTTCTATTTCTAACACCAATGTTTGGTATAATTATATTCGACGATGATCTTAATAAACCTTAAAGTTAAGGATCAAATTATAGTTACTTAATAATATCTGTTATGAAACAAGTCTCAACGATCTTTACTCCAGGTATCTGAGAGATCTTCTCTTCTATCAACGGATTAAATTTGTCTATAGAAGGTATATCAACTTTCATTAACAAACCGCAATCACCTGATAAGCGCCAAATATTTTTAATTTCGTCAATATCTCTCAATTCTTTTAAGATTCGTTTAATTTCTTTAAATTCTGGAACTGCTTTAATTGTCGCGCTAATATTTTGTTTGGTATTAAGATCAAATTCTATGGTAAACCGTGTTATGATCCCTTCATCAAGAAGTTTTTTAACACGCCTTCTAACAGTAGCTTCTGTTTTGTCAATCTTCTGACTTATCTCACTGAAAGAAATTCTACTATTGAGCTTTAGTTCCTCTACGATCCTAAGATCTATTAAATCTAATTTTTTTGGCAACGTCAAACTAATTGTAATGATGGTAACATTTACTTAATAAACTAGTTATAGATTGTGATAAATTGTTTATTAAATTATTTTTTCATAACAAAAATTTAGGAAATTAGCAATAAAGTGATAAAATTTAGTATCGAATTAGACATCACACATAAAAGAAATAGGTTTCTTTAAGATGTTAAATACTTCTTAAGATCGATATACAAGGTTTTTTCTTTTTCATTTTCTTGCTCAATTACGACTTTTAGAAGCTCTCCCTCAATTGACGTACTTTTCAAAGTAATAATCCCTACAATTTCAGGTTTATGCTCAGTTTCCTTAGTAGTATCGCTCTTAGATTTTAAACAGGTTACCAATTCATCATAAAGATAGCAATTCTCACAGCAAAATCCGATTGGCATATACCCAACAATAGAACACCTATCGAAAAAGTCACAATTGCAATTTTGGCACATCATAGTACAATTGGTTTGGATACTATTTAAAGCTAATGATTAATTATAAACATATAGTGATCTTTATTATCAGATTTGATCATTCTGGATGATCATTTGACTAATTTCATAAATTGGGATCTTGGAAAAACGATATTCAAAGATGAAATGATCAAAAACAAAAAGGTCACCCACAAATTCTGATCAGAACTATTCAACTAAGAAGAAAAAAAGAGACATTATGTAAAAATACATAGCTCTGAAATAAATTATGTCTCATCTTAGAGATTTACTTTCGCAAATTTCTCATAAGTTTTTTAATATTTTAACGATTTACATACCCATCTAAATTCATGAAAAAAAACATTTTGAAAATAATGTCAAAATGAGTGTTATAAATTTTAAGTTTCGAAATGAAGTTTTAAGACATAATGCCTCTCTGAGTTATTGTTATCAATGCAGTACTTGTAGTGGGGGCTGTCCAGTTGCATTAATCACAAATGGTAAGTATAATCCAAGAAAGATTATCGAAGAAGCAATATTGGGTTTGCAAAACAAATTAGTAGAAGATCAAGAACCCAATTCGTGGTTATGTTCAACTTGTCAAAAATGTGTCGAATTATGCCCTCAAAAAGTGGAACTCACAGAAATATTCACATTGATTAAGAACTTATGTTTCGAGAGTGGGAAAGTACCTGATGCATTCATAGCACAAGGTCAAGCAGTATTAGAAAACGGAGTGGCAATCCCGTATTCTAAAGCAATCTTAACCCGTCGAGAGAAACTGGGACTTCCTTCAATTAAAACAGCTCCAGTCGACGAGATTAGGCAGATTTTAGTAGAGACGAATTTTGAAAAACATATACCAAAGGGGGTTGAATAAAAAATGGCTTATGATTTGTTTTTAGGGTGTGTAATCCCCGCACGACTTCCGTTCCTTGAGACTTCTTCAAGAAAAGTGTTTGAAAAGCTTGGAATAAAGTTGAATGACGTCGATGGATTTAGTTGCTGTCCTGATCCGACTGGAATTGAACTTATCGATCATAAAGCTTGGTTAGCCTTAGGAGCTAGGAATTTAAGTTTATGTAACACAAATGGTGGCGTGCTCTCCTTTTGTTCTGGCTGTGTAGAGACATTAAAGGGTGTTAATTATGCTATTAATAAAGATTCTCAAATTAAAGAAGAAGTAAATAATGTTTTAAAAAAAGTGGGTAAATCTTACGATGGTAAAGTAGGTGTAAAGCATTTTGCTGAACTGCTTTATGAATATATTGATAAAGTTAAAGCATATGTAGATAAACCTTTAGACGGTTTTAAAGTTGCGGTACATTATGGATGTCATTATTTAAGACCATCAGAAGTTATAAATTGGGATGATCCTTTTGAACCAAAAACCGTTGATGAAATAATAAGAGCTCTTGGTGCAGAATCCGTTGACTATGAAATGAAAATGGAGTGTTGTGGGAACCCTGTAGAAAAATCTGATAAGGAACTATCCCTATTAATGATAGATCAAAAATTAAAAGCTATTCAAGAATCAGGAGCAAATTGCGTTGTAGTTGTATGTCCCGCATGCTACCAACAATACGAGTTTAATCAGAGGGAACTCAATAAACAAAATGGATCAAACTATGATTTTCCTATATTTTATTTGTCAGAACTTGTCGCGTTAGCATTTGGTTTCAAACCTGAAGAATTAGGGTTTAATTTTCATAGAATTAGACCAACCAAATTATTCGAGAGTATAAAATTTACTCCTTAATTTTAAAGTTTAATAAAATAAAAACTAAGGAAATAAGAAAAAATGACAGAAACTGAGCCCAAGAAATCAATATTGAAAGATGTTAAGATCTTCAAGGATCTTGAAGATGAGATTATCAAAACTAATAAGTGCTGTGCATGTGGTGCATGTGTTGCTTATTGCAGTTCACAAAGTTTTGATGTCATTAAAATGGAGGGTTATATTCCTCAATTCATATCAGATGCAAATGTAGACAATTGTAAAGAATGTGGTCTTTGCTATTATATTTGCCCTCAAACACTTCCATTGATGGATAAAATAAATAACCAATATAAAATCAAAGATAATATGGGTTTTGTAAGTGATATCCTTGCAGCAAAGACTACTGACGCAAAAATTAAAGAAGTGGGACAAGATGGTGGCTTAGTTACAACCCTTCTAATGTATTTATTTGATAATAATGAAATTGATGCTGCTGTGGTATCCGAATATGATGATAATCTAGTTCCTATTCCTAAGATTATTTATAATAAACAAGACTTGTTTAAATCTTCGGGTACTAGATATACCATCTCATCAAATCTGCTTCCATTAAAAGATTTGTATACGATTGCTGAAGATATTGTAGAGAAACAGAAACAAATTTATGATATTAACCAATTACGAATGGCTTTTGTAGGAACCCCTTGTCAATGCAGAGCCATACGAAAAATGCAACTGTTAAATATAACTCCAACCCATGTAATTAAATATGTTTTTGGTCTGTTCTGTATGGAGAACTTCGATTACGATAAGTTATTCGAGCTTGTAAAAGCTGAGACTGGATTAGAACCTAAAGATATTGCTAAGATGAATATTAAAAAGAACTTTTTTATAACCAGCAAAACAAACGAGGTCAAGGAAGTTGATCTTCATAAATTTGATCCAGCGGTTCGAAACCATTGTAAGGAATGTGATGAATTTACGAGCCGATTTGCAGACATTAGTTTTGGTGGTTCTGGAGCAGTTCAGCAAAATTCAATGATAATCATAAGGACAGAAACGGGTCAAGAATTAATTAAAAATGCTATTATTAATAGATATGTAGAGAAATTTGTCCCTACAAAATCACCTATACCTACATGGAAAGGAAACAAGCTTGATTTATTAAAAAGAATGACATCAAATAAAGTGAGTAAATAAAAGGAGGATAATAAAATGTCAGAAAAATCTGTGGTCGTTATTGGTGCGGGAATCGCTGGTATTCAAGCCTCATTAGACTTAGGAGATATGGGAATTAAAGTAATACTAGTGGAAAAAGAACCTTGTATTGGGGGTCGAATGGCTCAATTAGATAAGACTTTTCCAACACTTGATTGTTCTATTTGTATTCTTGCTCCAAAGCTTTCAGAATGTTATAGACATCCGAATATTACCCTTTATACATTAGCAGAAGTTCAGAAAGTAGAGGGTAGTGCAGGAAACTTTTCTGTTGAGGTTTTAAAGCACCCAAGGTATGTGAAAGAAGGCGTCTGCACCAATTGCGGGGACTGTGGAACTATTTGCCCGGTAAGAGGATGTACAAACTTTTTTGATGCGGACTTAATGACGCAATCAGCTTCCCAAATTGCATTTCCTGCTGCGGTCCCGCCTGTGTACAGCATCAATCCAGATAAATGTTTATATCTTAATTATGGTATCTGCGGCTTATGTTATCAACAATGTGGAGCGGATGCTATTGATTTTACCCAAAAGGAAGAGATTATTCCTATAGACAATGTTGGCGCTGTGATTGTAGCAACTGGTGTTGATTTAGCAGAGGATATTCATACATTAAATGTTTATGGTTATCAGAAATACGATAATGTGGTAACTGCAATGGAATTTGAACGATTAATTTGTGCTTCAGGACCTCAACATGGTCATTTAAAAACATTAACCGATGGGAGAACTCCTAAGAAGATTGCGTTCCTTCAATGTATTGATTCCAGAAATACTCGTACTCAAGATTATTGCTCTGCGGTATGTTGTATGTATACAACAAAAGAAGCAATTGTTGCTTATGAACATGATAATGAACTTGAATCTTATGTGTTCTATATAGATATGCGAGCCGGCGGGAAGGGATTTCAGAAATTCCTACAACGAGGAGAACAAGAATACAATATCCAATATATAAAAAGTAAAATTTCACATATCGAAGTAGATAAAAATCAGAGCCCAATCATAACCTATGAGGACATGGATACTTCTGAAATAAAACAGATGAAATTTGATCTTGTGGTACTTGCAACCTGTATTATACCTTCACTCTCTAATGAAAAAGTTTCAAAAATATTAGGAGTGGACCTTGATAAAAATCGTTTCATAAAAACAGATCCTTTCTTTCCGGTTGAGTCTAGTGTAGAGGGGATCTACACATGCGGATGTGCTCGAGAACCAATGGATATTCCACGCTCTGTTGCTGAAGCGAGCGGAGCTGCAGCAAGAGCAGCAGAATTAGTAAGAGGAGGTTAAAAGAATGTCAGAAGAAGAAAAGAAAGAAGAAGAAGAACCTAGAATTGGAGTATTCATATGTCATTGCGGGAGTAATATTGGAGGTTATATAGATTGTAAGGAGGTTGCTGAACGGGCAAAGTCTTTACCTAACGTAGTGTTTACTCAAGATAACCTTTATACTTGCTCTGAAACAGGATTAGCTGAAATTAAAAAGGGGATTCGAGAGCATAATTTAAATAGGGTGGTAGTTGCTTCTTGTACCCCAAGAACTCATGAACCATTATTTAGATCGTGTATTGAAGAAGAAGGGTTAAATCCCTACTTATTTAACTTCGTTAACATACGTGACCAGAATACGTGGGTCCATCAGAAAGTTCCTGATAAAGCATTTATAAAAGCTAACGAGGTTGTTAAAATGGGGGTTGCTAAAGCAGAGAAACTAGAAGCTTTAGACAAGATCATCGTGGACGTAACCCCCACTGCATTAGTAATTGGTGGGGGTGTTGCGGGTATGACGGCTGCGCTAAATTTGAGCAATCAAGGATTTGACACCCATTTAGTTGAAAAGGATAATCAGTTAGGGGGAAGATTGAATGGTCTTTACAAACTCTACCCTAAAGATATTGACGCTTCTGAACTGCTGGATGCGTTAACGAAGAAAATTGAGAGTAGATCCAACTTAACCGTATACACTTCAGCTCAAGTCAAAACTATTGAAGGTTTTGTGGGGAATTTTGAAATTGAAATAGATCAAGATGGTAATATAATCCCTCTTAAAATTGGTGGTATAATTGTTGCAGTCGGGACTTCATTATTTACTCCTGAAGGCTATTACGGATATGATGGAGAGAAGCGAATAACTCAAAGTCAATTGGAAGTTAAATTAAAAAACAATGATGTGAAAGCCAACGATGTGGTTATGATTCAATGTGTTGGTGCTCGAATTGAGGAACGGAAATACTGTTCTAACGTGTGTTGTATGACTGCTTTAAAAAATGCATTAGCGATTAAGGAAAAAAACCCTGATACAAATATAACAATTCTATTCAGAGATTTATATACACCTGGTTCTTACTATGAGGATTATTATAGAAGGGCGCGAGAAGCAGGTATTGTTTTTGTTACGTATAATCCAGAGAAAAAACCTAAGGTGGAAGGAGAGACTATTAAGGTGTATAATGAATATATCGGGGAAGAAATCAGTATTCCTTATGATTTGGTAGTCCTATCTGTTCCATTAGTAGCAAATGCTGAGAATAAAGCTCTTGCCCAAATGCTTAAGGTACCCTTAGAAGAAAATGGATTTTTCTTGGAAGCTCACGTTAAGCTCAGACCTATGGATTTCGCTACGGATGGGGTTTATATCAGTGGTTCAGCAAAATGGCCCGTAGATATTACAGAATCTATTACCCAGGGTTATGCTGCAGCTTCACGAGCAAGCACTATTTTATCTCATAATACCCTTGAAGTTGAAGGAGCAACCTCCTCATTGCCCGAATATAATAAGGCTCTATGCTCTGGCTGTGAGGTATGTATTACCGTGTGTCCTTATAAAGCGATTAGCAAAAATGAAGATGATGAAATCGAAATAAGGCAAGTTTTGTGTAAAGGATGCGGTGTCTGCGGGGCAACATGTACAAATCATGCCATTGTTATTAGACATTTTACAGATGAACAGATAGAAGCTGAAATAGAAGCATTCGGAGGTAAATGAAAATGAGTTTTGAACCAAAAATATTAGGATTTTTATGTAATTGGTGTTCTTATGCGGGTGCAGACTTGGCCGGAGTGAGTAGAGTACAATACCCTCCAAACATTAGAGTAATTCGAGTAATGTGTAGTGGTAGGGTAGACCCAGCATTTATTTTTAAGGGTTTTGAAGTTGGCGCCGATGGGGTCATTATTATGGGGTGCCATATAGGAGATTGCCATTATCTTGAAGGAAATTATGAAGCCGAAAAAAAATATGCGATGCTTGTGAAATTCCTTAAACTTATTGGATTTGATAATAGAGTGCGTCTAGAATGGGTTTCTGCATCTGAAGGAACTAGATATGGTGCTGTAGTTACGGAATTTACTGAACATATTAAATCACTTGGACCTTCACCAGCTGGAGGAGAAAATCCTGATAATAAAATACTTACGAAATTGAGAGCATTAAAGATGGCTGCGGCAAGCGACAGAATGAGAGCATTGGTCGGAAGACAGAGAAAAATAACAGAGCAGGAAAATGTTTATGGTGAAAAAACCGATATGGATGTATTTTTTGAAATATTCGATGGTGCTATAATTGAGGAGTATGAACGTGCTCAGATTTTCCTTGCTCTAGAAGAAAAATCAAGATCAGTAAAAGATGTAGCAGCTGAATTAGATATCGATCCAAGTATTGTTTTAGAACATATGATAATTTTAAAAAGCCGAGGTTTAGTAGACTTTGGAGAGATTATTGGGATTACTCCAATGTTTCAAAGAATGTAAGGAGGATATAAAATGGAAAAAGTAGGAGCAGTTATGGTTGTAGGTGCTGGAATTGGGGGATCTCAAACAGCGCTAGACTTGGGGGATTCTGGTTATAAGGTATATTTAATTGAATCCTCGACTAGTATTGGCGGGGTAATGGCTCAACTTGATAAAACATTCCCAACCAACGACTGTGCGATGTGCATAGTTAGCCCTAAGTTGGTAGAAACAGGAAGACATCAGAACGTCGATTTGAGCATTAATTGCGAAATTTTAAATGTTTCAGGAGAGTCGGGAAATTTTACAGTTAAAGTAAAAAAGAATTCTCTCTTTATTAATCCAGAGGTATGTACTGGCTGTGGAGTATGTGGTCAAAATTGTCCAGTTGAGGCAATAGATGTATTCAATGAAGGATTAGCTAAATATTCAGCGACATCTGTAAAATATCCGCAGGCAGTTCCACTTGTATATGCAATTAATAAAGATTACTGTATAGGTTGTGGAGTATGTGCAGGAGTCTGTAAAGCGAAAGCAGTAGAATATGACCGGGAAGATGAAGTTGTAGATCTTAATGTTGGTGCTGTAGTTCTTGCCCCTGGTTTTGATGAGTTTATACCAGCAGAAGCCAACAAATATGGCTATGGAAAGTATAAGAATGTAGTTACCAGCATTGAATTTGAGCGTATATTAAGTGCAAGTGGTCCTTATGCTGGAAGAGTTTTAAGGCCTTCTGATGGTGTTATCCCAGAAAAAGTTGCCTTTCTTCAATGTATCGGATCAAGAGATTATTCGGGTGAAGGACAACCTTATTGTTCTTCTGTTTGTTGTATGTATACTGCAAAAGAAGCAGTAATTGCACATGAACATCAACATGAAGTAAAACCCACCATTTTCAGTATGGATATTAGAGCTTATGGAAAAGATTTCGACAAATATATAATTAGAGCACAGGAAGAATATGGCATTCGTTATATAAGAAGCCGAATTTCTTCTGTGGTTGAGGTGCCTGAAACAAAAGATCTAAGGCTTCGGTACGAAACTGATGATGGTAAGGTCGTTGAAGAAGACTACAACCTAGTAGTTTTATCAGTAGGTTTAAATCCGCCAGATGACGCATCTTATTTAGCTGACAAGTTTGGAATTAAATTAAATGAATACAAATTCGCAGCTACTGATGTTTTTAATCCAGTCCAAACCTCGAGACCAGGAATTTTTGCATGCGGAGCTTTTTCTCAACCTAAAGACATCCCTGAAACCGTCACTCAAGCAAGTGCAGCTGCGGGATGTGTGAATCAATTACTATATGAAAAAAGAGGAACCTTAGTAACAGAAAAAACTTTACCCCCAGAAATTTTTGTCGCGGGACAACCTCCAAGAATAGGTGTCTTTATTTGTCACTGTGGAATCAATATTGGAGGTTATGTAGATGTTCCCGAAGTTACAAGATATGCAGCTACTCTACCAAATGTAGTTATGACTGATAGAAATTTATACACCTGTAGTGCTGATACTCAGGGTATAATTAAAGAAAAAATAGAAGAATATCATCTTAATCGTGTTATAGTCGCATCATGTACACCAAGAACTCATGAACCACTATTTCAAGAAACAATACGTGAAGCTGGTCTGAATCGTTATCTGT
>JAEOTL010000299.1 GCA_016839845.1 Promethearchaeota archaeon | reverse complement strand
TGACCAATCAATTGATGAGTAATTAGTGATGAGTAATGAGTTATTACTATCAACTTATTTCAGGACTTGTTTCTAAAAGGAATGTCAAATGCTCAATTTCCAAATTCCCAATTCCAATTCACCAATTCACCAGTTCAACATTTCAACGATTTACGAATACCAATGACCAATAACCAAGACCAATATCCAACAATTAATAATTATTTTAACCATTCATTAACCGATATACCGGCTTGCTTGAGAATTCTCCGAAGAAGATCAATGCCTATTTCTTTCTTATGAGGATTAGGTAATGTTAACCTTATATCATTCTTTACCATAAATAAGTGTTTGCCCCCTGAAAAAGGTCCATCAAATCCAAACTTTTTCAGTTTACTTATTAATTCTTTGTTTTTTACAGGTACTAATTTGGACATTTACGCAGCATGCTCTTCTATTTCTTTAATCTCAATCGTACCTAGTTTTGGGATAGGAACGCCTCTTTTAATACTCACAAGGATCCACCCTTCGACAACGTCTCTTAGATTCTCACGGCATTGTTCAAGTGTTTTGCCACTTGCCCAAACTCCTTTTAATTCTCTTATTTCTCCATAATACGGTTCTTCATCATCTATTAATTCATAATGAGCACGTTTTAAGGATTCTTCTATATATTCAACTAGCATAACCTTATCTCCACAAATATTTTAATTAATTACAATTTACCAGTCGGCAGTCTGCGATTAGAAGTTAGAGGTTAGAAGTTAGGAGTTAGAAGTCTTGAAGTATCCGAAATCTAATATCCAGCGAGCTGCACACAGCATCCAATAATTAAGAAGTAAGAAATAAGGAACTAGGTAAGCAGAGACTAGCAACCACAAACCAGTATCCACAAACCAGTAACCAGCACCCAGTATCCAATTCACCGATTCAACAGTTCACCCATTCAACGACTAAAATCAATTATTTGCAATAAGTATTTCTATTTATCGCCTTTATCACCTTGCTCTTCTATCAACATCGATTCTACAAAACTTAAAACCTCTTTTATAGCAATATCTGGTTTCTTGATTCTGGTCATCACTCATCGCTCATTACTCATTACTAATCACATGATGGAAGATAAATTATTCTGCTGTTTATAACTGAGATATGATTGGCAGCTATTTCTGCAAGTTTACTGTAAAGCTGCAATGTCACGATTTATTTCATCGAGTTTAATATGTAAATTTTCTAAAACTATCAATTCCTCCCAGGCGGGATGCTCGCTTCTTTCCTGAACGATTTTTTCCAATTCCTTTAAATCACTAATACCATATTTACTTGCCAATTCTATTATATCAATTTCAATATCTCTTTTCTTAGTTATTAAAAATTCAATGATAGATTGCTTTAATAGGGTATCTTCAGATATTTTATATTCTTTACTTACCTTTTTTACTATCTCTTTTATGGTCATAAAAACCTCAAGTTAAGTTAGTGTCAATGTATTTTCTTTACATCAGAAAGTAGTAACCAGAAAGCAGTAAACGGTAAGCAGTCGGCAGTAGGCAATTAGTGATTAGTGATGAGTAATGACCCACTTCAAGATTAAAGATTAAAGGTTAAAGATTAAAAAATACTATTTTAAGCAAACACCACTGACTAATGACGCGAAGCGCTAACAGCGCGAGCAAATGACCAGAATCAAATTCAACACTTCAACACTTAAACATTTCAACAATTCAACGTTTCACCAATTCCCCAATTCACCATTACAACACTTCATCAATTCAACAATAGCGTTTGATACCTTAAAACGTCATACTCTTTTTTATATGGTAAGCTGGCAAGAAAACGAATTACATTAACCGAAAAAATCAACAACCTTTCCCTTAAATCGGTTCTGTACTCTCCGAGAGTCTCAGCAATAATCCCCGGAGTTTCTTCAGCAAACGTATAATCATCCATTTTTTTCTTTTTTCTTTTGTCTTTTGTCTTTATTTCCACTTCAACAATTTAACACTACCAGATTACTTTTATATCTTTTACATTTTTAAATTGCTTATCTGACGAAATTACAGGAATATCATGATATTTTGCTGTGGCGAGAATCATCCTATCATGTAATTCATGGAAATCCATAGATTTGGCCATTAGAATTACTTCGGGTGATAAATCAACAAAATAAAAATAAGCCGATTCTTCAATCAGTTTAATTATCTGCTCAACTGAAATTGTAATTCTATGCTTTTCAGTTAAATATAGAACTTCCATTAAACTCACAACCGACACAAAGAAATTATTCTTTTTACCGGCATTCTCTAATATAATTTTTACCTTTGGTGTAATTTCGCCCAATGCTGCGAGATACCTAATTAATACAACTGTGTCTAATAAATAGTTCATGATTAAATATTCTTATCTTCAATTTTATTGGTAATGTGCTTGCGTAATTCCTTTATCTCTTGCTCTATATCTATTTTTTCAAATCCTTTTCCTTTCCAGATCCCTTTTAAAGATTTTTTTCCTTTAGTCTCTTTGGCAAGGCTTTTAAATTCATGTACTATCTTATAGACACTTTTTAGGTGATGTTCAGGAATCGTCTCGATTTCCTTTAGCAGTTTTTCTTTGTAAATTGATTTCATTCCTATATACCTTTATTAATAATAAAAAATCTTAATTAATAAAAAAGAAAAAAGAACCTAACAAAAGAAAAAGGAAAAAAGAAAAAAATTCTTATGGTTTAAATTTAATGCTCTCATTTTAATTCTCGTTAGGATGTGAGTTTTGTATTATTTTATGTTTTTTAATTTTTTATCGGCTTTTGAGGCAATTGAGCCTGCAATTAATGATTGTCGATTGAAGATTGATGATTATTAACCAGCATCCAGTGGCACAATATCCAATATCCAACACTCAATGCCCAATTTCCAATTTCCGAATTCCAAGTTCCCAATTCTAAATTCCATTTCACCATTTCAACAATACACCAATTCAACAATAGATTCCACACTGTCTACATCGCCAGTGCCTTGACATCAGGGCTTTGACTTACTTTCTTTGAAAACGAAATAATTTCAAGAGCGACAATCTTTCCTTTGTTATTATAATCAACTACCACACCCGATTCTTCTATATATTCACTATCACTTATTGTCTCATCTGAAAATTTTATTTCAAAAATATCACCCTGTTGATCATAACCAAATTTGATCACTTATTTTTTCTCCTCTTGATTCGACGATCATAAAACGAGCTTATGACAATGATAGTTTCTTTGCCTTCGGCGAGGCACTTTTTGCTTGACCAAAAAGCTTGTCCTGACCGAAGGGAAGGATCTCAAAAAGTCAAG
>JAEOTL010000298.1 GCA_016839845.1 Promethearchaeota archaeon | reverse complement strand
ATTCGAGTCGGGAGTTTTAAGGTCATGTTTAATTCGCTAATAACCTGTCCAGTCGGTAAACCTGTGTCTCCGGCAGGGACCCATATGTCAACAGGTGTAACTTCATTCGGTTTTGCGGGTACCATCCACTCGCTTTCATGAAATATTTTCTTAAGTTCAAAGAGATCTAAATCAGTAAACACAAGACTAGACTGACCTGGGATATGACTTGCCAGTGCATCTAAATTAGGTTTTTTCGATTCTTTTTCATATTGTTCGATTGCTCTTTGCTGCAAAGATTTTTTTGACATTCGAAATACCGCTTTTCCTCTTAAAATTTTGCGAGTTGATTGAATTTGCGTGTCATGAATATGGGCAACTTCGATCACTGCAACATTTTTATGTGTCTTAAATAAATCTATAAGAGTATTAATCTCATCTAATTTCCATTGCGGAATATGGTCCTTTTTAATCATTTCTTTACACCTCTATACTCTTTAGAAAATCTTCAGTAACTTTTACAGGCTTGCCCATAGTACTCTTCAAATGCATAGACTTGAAATTATTGAACTTGTGGGGCATTTGATCTGCAATATAGTTAACAATTGTTTTCATATTTTCAAATAATTTATCAATTTCCATTGATTTCTTCCCAATCTTCACGAAAATAATTGGTTGCTTTTTCATTTGAATACGGATTATCTTCTTATAGCGATCATAAGCAACTTTTAGATCATCTGGACTAGAAATAATACCATATCCTGAAGGGAAGGGTTTTGGCATTTTACCCAGAGGACCTAGGAATCGTGCTAAATATCGAGCAACGTCTCTCATCATCTTATCCTCGACAACAAAAAAATCATACTTCTTAGCAAATTTCTTTTTCTCTTTCTTTTCATCATTATTTAGGCTTTTAAGCCCATCTGAATCAAGAGTATCAACACCAAGTTTCTTTGCTTCCATTAAAATCTCATCTGAAGCGATTACACAGATATTTGGTTTACCTTTTGTGATTATTTCGTGTGAGAGGATGATTTCCTTATCGATTCTATTTTTAGGATCGTTTAGATTCACATCTTTAATATTAATAATGACATCAACAGTCTCATCAAATTTTCTAACCTTTTCTTTAAATCCTTCCTTTTTTATAATCGAGAAGTCGATCGCGGCATTTAAAGACTTTCTTAGTAATTTTTCATCTACTTTCAGTTCTATAACTCACCTTTTATTTTTTCGTTGTATTCTCCATTATCAATCCTCTTCTGAATCTCCCTAGGGTCTTCTCCTTCAACAGTAACTCCTATCGATAATGCTGTGCCTAATGTTGATTTAACAGCGTTTTTCATCGTTTTATCAAGAAAGATGCTCTTCTTTGCTTCAACTACCTGAATGACTTGGTCGAGTGTGAGATCCCCAATTTTTTTCTCGGCATTTTCTGAACTTCCTTTTTCTACACCAGCTTCTTTTAGTAGTAGTGAAGCAGTGGATGGAGTTTCAACAAAAATCTCAAATTGCTTTGTTTCCGGATCGCATTCAATTCTTACTGGGACTGTAAGACCTCTAAAAACCATAGTCTGTTCATTAATTGCGTCGACCACATCTTTTATGTATGCATCAGAAACCGAGGTGGTTTCCGGTTATGCCAGTGGGGCCGACTGCGGGGCCTTTACCGTAAAGTAATTAGAACGATACGTTCTGACTTATCGGCGGCCCTCCTGATGCACTTGGGGTTCAATCGAAGTGATTGCTAAATTTAAACAGTCCCACCAGTCACAAGGGCTTTAACTATTACTTTTCCTTTACTACTCACATAATTTCACCTAATTAGTCCATAACAATAAAACTCCGAAGCAAAAAATCGCGTAAAAACTTTTGTTTTCCAATATCTCTACTATATCGAAACCGCTTTAATTTGCGTCCTAAGTTTCTTAGAATAATATTTTATGAACTTAGTAAGAAAAAAAACGCAGCAACATTAAAAAATATTATTAAAAAGGATTAGGAGATTAAAATCTACAACAGATTCTTCTCCCATAATCTAAGTTATGTTTGAGATATTCATCTGAAAGAAATTCCATAATTGTATCAAAATCTAGATTTACTTTTGATACAATGTCCTCAACTTCAATCCCGGGAGTTGAGATTAACTTGAGTATCTCTTCCTTCGTTTCTTCACTCAAGATCTCATTCATTATTTAATAAAAAGCGATCTATCTTAAAAAAATTTGATAAAAATTATTCCGATTCTATTTGAAAAGGAAGGTTATTCTTCCTCCAAGGCAACTTTGCGGGTAATGGTGCCAATTTTGTCAATTGAAGCTTCAATAACATCCCCGGGTAAGACTGGACCTACTCCACTCGGAGTTCCCGTAGCGATAATATCATCCTTCTCAAGAGTAATATACCTATTAATTTAAATGATTCAAAAAAGATTTAATAATACCCATAAATTATGTCAGACCATTTAGATTCCAGAAAAATCGTTGCAATTGCGAATAAATCTAAATCATTAATTTTTCCGTTATTACCTATTAATATTAGGTCTTCTTTTCCATCGAGAGTATGTACTTCTCTTTTTTCTTCTGAAAATTCAAAAATAGGTTTCTCTCTTAAATACACTTGGGAATTAAGAATATAACCCACTTGTTCATTACCGAAATAGATATCATCGTGTTTATCAAGTTTTAAAAGAATATTACCATTCTTGGTCTTAACATCATTTCCTTCTAAATAACCGATTAATCTGTTTTTCTTATCGAAGTATTCCTTTCCCTTAATATATCCAATTCTCTTCTTTTTTTTATTAAATACCTCAATCATTAATTATATCCACCTCCAAATCTTCATTTATTTTAAATTGATTATATACAGTTTAATTAATTTTGTGAGGGGGATTTTGATATATCAAATTTAAAATCAACCTCCCCATAACTTACTTTTTTGGATATCATAGGATATCCACTATCATGTAAAATGTGGAGCATTGGTTTATTTTCAAGCAGAACTGTTCCAGAAAAATATTTATAATTCAATTCTCGACCAATTTTTACCAAATATTGTAGTAAAAACTTAGCTATACCGTATCTTCTCCATTTATCATTAACTACTAAAGCTAGTTCGGCTGTTGATGGGTTTTTTTTATCTTTGATAAACGCTGCAGAAGCAATTAATTTCTGTTCATCATTTTCCCATACCTCCCCTACTAAAATCATATTAGTAGAGTAATCGATATTAGCTAAAGTTTGAATCATTTTGTGAGGAAAACTTCTTCTGGCGGCAAAAAATCTTAAGTAACGATCCTTCCTTCCCATTGAATAGTAAAGTTCTTGGATTAATCGCTCATCTGTAGGTTTTACAGGACGAATTTTAATACTACAACCATTTTTTAGTTGAAGAGATGTTTCATATTTCTCTGGATACAGACTTAGTTTCCCACCTATCGAGTGTGGTAACTGCTGGTCTGAGTACACGTATTTCCATTTCTTCGCGTATTCAAGTAATTCTTCCCGAAAATCGGGATGAGCAATATTTATCAATTGCAGAACTCTTTCTCTGATACTCTTACCATATAGATAAGCGACCCCCCATTCAGTTACAACATAATGGACGTCTCCTCGAGTGATAACAACTCCTGACCCCGGTTGGAGAAAGGGAACAATTCGAGAAACGATAGTACCATCCTTAAGGGTTGCGGTACTAGGAATAACTGTGATTGATTTGCCACCTTTAGAACGATTTGCTCCTCGGATAAAATCTACTTGACCACCTATTCCACTATAAAATAAAGGTCCTAAAGAATCAGCGTTAATTTGCCCTGTTAAATCTACTGATAAGGCAGCATTTATCGCTACTTGCCTTCTATTTCTACTGATAATAAAAGGATCATTACAATAATTAACAGGGTGAAATTCTACAAAAGGATTGTTATCTACAAAATTATAAAGTCTACGTGAACCCATTATGAAAGATGTGATTATTTTACCTCTATGAATCGTTTTCTTATCACAAGTTACTACTCCTTTCTCAACTAAATCTACAATTCCATCAGAAAATACTTCACTATGTACTCCTAGATCCGTTTTCTCCACTAATTCTCTAGTTACGGCATTTGGGATGGTTCCTATTCCCATTTGAATTGTAGATTCATCTTCAATTAAAGAAGCAACATATTTTCCAATCTTTTCTGCGGTTTTACTTGAATCCTCATACGTAAATTCTAGAATATCATGATTAGATATAGTAAATGCATCAATTTTGTCCATATGAATAAAAGAATCACCCAAAGTTCGGGGCATATTCGGATTTATTTCAGCAATAATATATTCTGCTGTTTCAGTAATAGGTTTAGTTACATCAACATTTATACCATAACTACAAAAACCGTGTTGATCAGGAGGACTAACCTGTATAAGGGCGGTTTTAAGATGCATCTGTCCTTGTTCAAAAATCCTTGGGATTTCTGAAAGTAACATTGGAGTATAATCTGCAAAACCATTCTTTACAGCTTCCCTAAGATTATCACTAATGAAAAACACATTATGACGAAATAAATCCTCTTTGCCTCCAGCAGTTCTATAATAATCAAAATCAGAAAGACTTATGAAATGCAGAATTTCAACATCTGGGAATTTCGGACCGAGTTCTATAAGCTTTTGGGTAAGATCCAATGGTTCAGAACATCCAGAATCAATAAAAATTCGGTCACCTGGATTAATGTATGCTTTAATAGCTTCTTCAGGGCTCAATTCCTTACTCTTATAATTTGATAGCAATAATGATAAATTACGATTTAAATCCTTTATTGACTTCACCTATACAATTGCGATTATGGATACAACTTAACTTCTTCAAGGTAGACTTTAAGATTAGCAATAAGAAAGCAGATTTCATCATATTCAAGCGATACGTTAAAAATTTTCTTTTCCCTCTCAATTACTTCTTGCTCTGAATAATTTTTACCCCCTTTTTCAAAAATCATCTGAAATTCAGCAAGGGCCCAACACAAGGCATCATAAGGAAAATTACTCTTTATTAAATGTTGTGTAGTTTCATCGATCTTTGATCTTAGCTTTTCTGTGATTTTAATTTTTTTCATAGAACCTTCCTTATCTTGCTTGAATGAACCTTCGGGTGTAGTATAGTCTAATTTTAACATTAATTACCACCTCAATTTTTTTATTAATTTTGAATAACTTTCAATAACAGATATTTTTAATTTAAATTTTTTAAACCAATCTTTCTATGATTAACATATAAAATATACTATTTAAACCTACCGAATATTATACGGTTAACCACTAAATAAATCGTAATTAGTTCGATTAAAAAAAAATTATGGCGAACATTCTCTTGGAAATCCGAATACTGTGCTGAAAAAATATGAACCATAAAATTATCTTCGAACTTCAATAGAAGAAACCTAAATTCTAAATTCAAATTTTATACCTTATCTAATTAATGTACTTGCGCATGGCTTAAAATTGAGGAGAAATATTCTTCTTGTCTGATACTTATTAGATTTATTATTTGTTCCTTTAAGAGTTCCCCTTTTTCGATAGTTTTTCTCATCTTAGGAGTTTTTATCGTATTTTCTTTTAAAATCTCAGATTCAATGATTTCGCTTAAACAATATTTAAATTCTTTTAAAATAATTTCTGTTATTTCATTTAAAAAACTTAAACCATAAGAAGCTAATTCTTTTGGTACAATAATAAACACTACTATTAGATCAAAAGCTTTTTTTGGTAGGTAAGTTTGACACTTACCCAATTGTGAAGTGATTTGATACTTTCTAGCTAAATATGCCTTTCCATCATAAATTAAATCAATATGCTCATCGTTAACCTGATCCTCTGACTCTAAAAACCAAATAGGATGATATTTAAGTAACCGAACTAATTTCTCATTATCTTTTATAGATTCATCTGGGAAAATCAGAAGAGGAATATTTCCATAAGCTTCGTCAAAATGCATAATAAAAACTTGAACTAAATCTGGGAACGGTTGTATATTACTCACCCCTTTTCTTTAATATTTTTTGCATATTTTACTATATTTGTATGAGACGATAATAATAGATTTATCATCTCTCATTTGCACTCATAATTAATATAAAATCTTGCCACAGATTCTACAGATAGCTATATTTCATCGGATAACCAAAACATCACAAGAAGCATGTTTTACAGCGTTGCGTGCTACTGAGCCTAAGAGAATTTCTCTTAACTTAGAATGGTATCCTTTAGTCCCAATTACAATTAAATCAAAATTTTCTTTCTTTACACTTTTTTCAATGTACTCTTCAGGAGGATCATCAATAATAAGCCTTGCTTCAACGGGTAAATTTGCTTTATCAAAATACTTTTCCTTAGCCAGTAATATATCTTTCCCTATCTTGTACTCTAATTCTCGTTCACTGATATAATACGATCCCCCGGATCCTATCCTAGCCCCTACTACAATAGATTTACTTCTATGCTTAATTGAATGAAACATAATAACATCACAATTCCAGCTTTTTTGTAATTCGATTACTTTTTCTATCGCTCTATTCGAGTTTTCTGATTCATCAATAGCAAGCAAAATCTTCCTATACATTAAACCACCCCTCTTTTTTTTTTTATTTTTCTTCTTAATTTATTGAGAATTTAATCATATGACTGAATTTGTAGATATCTATAAAACTTGAGACATCTATTCGAGAGTTAATTCCATCAATTGTTTTAATTTTTCGATTTATAAAGCGCCATAATGATTTTTCATCTTCAGCAATTATTAAGGCTATTAAGTCGTGATCTCCAGTTGAAGTAGATACGATTTGCACTTCTTTGAATAATGAAAGTGCATTGGCTGCCTCACTCATTTTATTGGCATCAACAGTTAAACCTATTATTGCTATTGAATTAAATCCCACCTTTTGTGGTTCGATAATAGCACTGAATCGTTTAATAATCCCATTTTGTGTCATTTTTTTCACTCGGGAATGGACTGTGCTAGCTGACATTCTTAGAATTTTTGCAATTTTGTGATAAGAAATCTTATCGTTGTCTTGAAGTAAATTCAGTATTTTTTTATCTATATAATCCATCATGTGAATATTGTTCGTTATTCTATATAAATCTTGGTATGATCTTTCAGATTATAATTCTTATTATAGATAAAATACGAACTAATCATTAAAAATTCGAATGATTACACGAAGATTTAAATATTATGCATTACATGTTAAAAATGGTAATATAAAATTTTACACAAATATAATTAATCCGAACTATATTCGGGTAAGCCAATAATGAAAAGAAGATTATTTAAATACAAGAAAAAAAATCCAAAATGATAATAAAAAAATTAGGTGTTTTTTATTATGGATGTAGCGTATAGTAAACAAGCCCTAAATTATTGTAGTGAGTGTGGTGGTTATATCATTTTTAATCCTGAGTCAGGAGAAGAGGTTTGCAGTCATTGTGGGTTAGTTCTTAATGACAGAGTGGTGGATTATTCACATTGTGATAAAAGAGTATTCAACCAACAAGAAAGGCTAGAAAGGGAACAAAATGGACCACTTATCACTTCTTTAACTCCAACTGTTGGTTTACATACTGTTATCCATGCAGATAATATTAAAAATCCCAATTTAAAAAGAGCAGCCAAATGGAATTCGCGTATGACATGGGGGGAGCGAAATTTATTAATTGCTACTACCGAATTAAAAAGAATCAGCTCCAACTTAAATTTGCCAGATTATGTTAAACAAGCAGTAATAAAATTATACAAACTTATATATGAAATGAAGATGCTGAAAGGCAGATCTATTGAAGCAATGATTGTAGCTTGCATATATCATATGTGCAGAGAATTCGAAATCAATAGAACCTTACATGAAATCTTAGGTGAAACCTCTTCTAATGCTAAAACAGTAAAAGGGTGCCTTAGCACGATTGTTAACACATTACATTTAAAATCACATATAATGAATCCAATTTCATTAATTCCCAAATATATTGCTGAGTTGGGATTGAATTCTGATATAGAGAAAGCAGTTAATATTATATTAGAATCATTTATGAAGACAAATATCTCCTGTGGCAAGGATCCAAGTGGACTCTGTGCTGGGGCTATATACTTAGTGTGTAAACTCAAAAAAATTAAAATAAGTCAAAGAGAAATTGCTCAGATAACAGGTGTTTCAGAGGTTACTATACGCTCAAGGGTTAAAGATTACTTAAAAAATATGAGGATTGTAGTTCAGAGTTAGGATAAGAATTAAAAAAGAAGTGGTGAAATTAATGGATTTAAAAGATTATATACAAGAATTGTTATTAATTATGAAAGTATCAGAAATTCCAATTAATGAAATCAACGCTAAGGTAGGACTCCTTAGATTACAAGATATATGTCTTTATGAACCCTGTCTTCAATACGCTAGAGAGAAATTTCTGAGAAAAACAAAAAAAAGTTTAGGTTACAAAAGAACTGCTTAGCTCAAAAATAACGTAACCAAAAATATTTATACAAACTTTGATTTACTTCTCAACGGATTGAATTATTATGAGGTAAAAAAGTTCTCTATACCAGAATGAAATGATATCGAATAGTTCATCGCAGAGCAAATTATAGGTTCTTGATGGGATTGGATCAATCACTAACGACTTTCCTAATCTCCTGCTTGGAACAGGGCCATATACATATTTCATAAATAATATATAATAAATCTGCAAGTTTAAACTCAAAATTCTTCTTTTACATTCGTTATAATGGATTGAAAGCCTCTACTTTATTATTAAAACGTCGCAGGGGGCACTTTTAATAATTTTTGTGGAAACTGTTCCTAATAAAATCTCTTTCAACTTCGAGTGTTTACCCTTACAACCTAAAACTACAAGATCAAAGTTTTCTTCTTCTACAATTCTCCTTATATATAATTCAGGCTCCTCATCTTCAATTAAACGAGTTTTCACAGATAAACCAGCTTTGTCGAAAATTTCTTTTGTTTTATTTAATAAATTTTTTCCTGCTTCTCTTGCTACTTCTTTCATTTCTCGATAAGCTGCTACAGGAACGGATTTATTGTGGAAATAATACCTAGGAATCATATGATGCATTATTGAATGAAATATTACAACCTTACTTTCCCACACCTTTTGAAATTCTGCAACTTGTTCCGCAGCATTATTCGAATGGAATGATCCATCTGTAGCCAATAAAATTTTTTCGTAAATTTCAAACACCTATATTGGATTTTTATATGATAATTAACACATCACAAGGAGCATGTTTTATGACTCTTTGGGCTACTGTTCCTAATAGAAGTTGATTTAACTTAGAATGTATGCCTCTGTTACCAATTATGACGAGGTCAAATCCTTCTTCTTCTACTTCTTTTTCAATATATTCTTCTGGAGCTTCATCGATAATAAGTC
The DNA here is from genome assembly GCA_016839845.1 of Promethearchaeota archaeon. The sequence continues at coordinate 28,608 of JAEOTL010000298.1, read as the reverse complement.
TTGTTTCAACAGATAATTCTTCATTTTTAAAAATTTCAACCCTATCCTGGAGGAGAGCATCTGCTGCTTTTCTGTTTTCATAATCTAATTCTCGTTCACTGACATAAAAATTACCATAACCAGATGCAAGTGCCAAATTTGCTAGCATTGGTTTAATGGGGTGCTTAATTGAATGGAACATAACAACTTTACAGCCCCAATCTTTTTTAAGTTCAATAGCCTTTTCAATGGCCCTTATAGAGTGCTCTGACCCATCAATAGCTAGTAGAATTTTTTTGTACATATAATATACCTCTAAATTTTTTATTTAACTCGTATAAAATTCACATTTTTTTTTTTAATAAAAATTAAAAAACTCGTGCTTTTACATTTTATAGAAACAATTTATTATATTTAAATCTACCGAACAAACTTCTAAATTAATGATATATTATCGTACAATATACTAGAATTCAAATAAAATAAAAATATCATTCAATTAGATAATAAAAAATTTAAAAATAACTAACTTTGAAAAAAGGTGAACTTATGGAAAAAACAACAAAGGAAGAATATCTTAAAAGAGCAGAATATCCCCTCAACTTGTCTTTTTTATTTCATTAAAAGAAATCATTTTTTATTCTTATAATTATTTTTGTTAAATTAGCAGGTTTTCCCATGAACCAATAAGATCTATTGAGAAAAATCATCATCGTTAGTAAAATTCCTTAGCTCATCAATATTGTGAAATAAAATACCTCTTTCAGAGAATAAATACTGTTCTTCCTTGATTTCTTTTTTTTTCTGTTCTCTATATCTTAAATATTCTTTTTTCATTCTCAGCTCCTTTATATAAAGTTTTGGACTAAAAATTTCTACAATCAAGACTAATAAATCCAATACATAGTTCTCAATTAATTGAAAAATTCCAAACATCTATTTATTGTATCAAAAGTTAAATTAGCAATAAAGTAATATTATGAAAAAGTCTAAATTTTTACCCTCAGTTCCTAAATTTATTATGAATGCGACGTTATATAAATATCATTTTCTAGTGAAAAATATTCAACCTTAATTTGACTTTGTGAATTATCTTTTCCACCCATCGGAATCTTGATAACTATATTAAATTCACCTAAATACAGATTATCATATAAAATTTTATCAGATTTATTAAAATCTAAGAAAAATTTAATACACTCTTCTTTTTCTTTCCATTTATTTATATCTGGTATTTACATCACGAAAGCGAATAAGGTTCACTGAATGAGAATTATAAGATATTTTATTTAAATGCTTCGACTTTAAACCGAATATAGTTTGGTTATCTGATATTATAGCATTTTTTTTATGAATAAATATTCACAAAATGCAAATAATAAGATTCATTCAAATAAAATAACATCTATAAATTATCATATACAATAAATTAAGAAGTGGGAATGAAATCATCTGAATTCTTACTGATGGAACTGATTTCTTCCTAAAAATATTCAAATTCTAATTGAAATGTTAACCATGGGAATGATGATGCTCGTGGTTATCATCAGCTTCAGTGTGAATTTTTTCAACTCCGTATCCTTTACCGCCCCCTGGAGAGCAAATGCTTTCTCCGCCTTCTAATGTACCGTCTAATATCTTCTTAATAACATCATCTATATTCCCAGTAACGCCCATAATTACTTCAATCCCGTATTGATTAAAGAAATCTTGGGCTCTACGCCCCATCCCTCCTGATATCATGCATTTTGCTCCGTGGTCACTTACGAATTTAGGGATACTTCCTACAGTATGTCCAGGATTCTGAAGTATTTCTTTCTCTACTAATTCGTTGTTTTCGATCCTAATAAATGTAAATTCTGGAGCTCTCCCAAAATGAGGAGAAACATTACCTGAATCTGAACTAATAGCAATTTTCATTTCTATCATCTAATTTTATAAATATTTTCTTAATTTATAGAATGTTTTTATAAAATTTAAATTTAATGAATAATTATTCAATATATAGTTCGAATGATAATAATATTAGTTTGAACTAAGATCCAAATAATGAAGAAGAAAATATGAATGAAGATCATAAATCATTAATTAATTGTAAAAAGTTAATTTTGGAAATAAAAATTATTAGAGATACTAATACCGGTTATCTATTTAATTTCCAAGACCGTAGTTTCAATTTAAATATTGGTGATTTAATATAGGAAGAAGAAAGCATAGGAGATGGGTTAGTCAAACACCTAATAACTTATACTTTTTAAGTGAAGCACCTACAAACGAAGATACAATAACCTTAAGCGTTGCTGAATTTGAGGCTATGCGACTTAGACATTATATTGGTTTAAATCAGAAAGCATCTGGTGAAAAGATGGGTGTAAGTCAACCTACACTTTCTAGAATTCTTGAAAGTGCTCATCGAAAGAATACATTAGCTCTAATTGAGGGGAAGCAAATTAAAGTTTATGGTGGAAATTTTGACTGCAAGGCAATTTTTGTAGGTTATGGATGTTTAGATTGTAACCATGAATGGAAAGACGCTAATGCGACGAAGAACAGAAAAATTAAATGTGTGAAATGTAATTCTGAAAACGTTTTTTATCTTGTCAAAGAATACATTTAGATACTTATTCAATACGTTAAGGGTTTAACATTAATTTTTAAAAGTGTTTAACTACCCCTACCTCGTCCACCGCCCATACCTCGTCCACTCCCCATACCATAATGAGATGCTACATTTCCAGATGTCATCGGATGTAATTTACCCTCTCTGTACAAATTTATCACTTCTCTTATTGTCATCCTTTTATTAGGTGCATTAAAGATTTCTATTTTTAGGGCATTGAGTCCATCAGCTGCGTTTGGTCCTAAAAATCCTACAATCGCAACTTTAGCACTGTTATTACCAATTATTTGAGTTGCTTGTATACCCGCACCTCCTATTGCATTAGCTGCATGGTTTGTGACAGTCTTAATGGCTTTAATTTCATTACTCTCTAGTTCAACAAATGTAAAGCTGGAACATCTTCCAAAACGAGGATTAAACTCATCATTTAATCCCCCTTCTTTCATTGAAGGGATTGCTACAATTACCATTATGTTTTCGACCTAATTTATTAATTATTTATGTAACTTTATGAATTATGAATAATTATTCACAATTATCAAATACATTCGATGTTATATAAATTTTTCCTAGCATTATTCGAAGTTAAGTCAGTAGAAGTTTTAGAAGTAGGTGATTTATTCTGTAAGAATTTGATTAATAATTTTGTTGATGACTTAAAATTAAGGAAAAATATTTTTCTTGATTTGTTTTTATTGAAATTCTCAATTGTTCTTTTAAATGACTACCAGCTTCTATTATCTTTCTCATTTTAGGAGCTTTAACCCCATTTTCTTGTAGAATCTCAGATAAAAAAATATAGTATAGCAATTCTTTATAATCTTCAAAAAACAATTCAGTTATTACAATCAGAAAATCTAATCCATAGGATACAAGTTCTATTGGTAATACAACAGTTACCATTATTGTATCGGAAGAATTTTCCAAGGGAAAGCTTTCTTTTCTACCTAAATTTGAAGAAATTCGATATACTCTTGCTAAATATATCTTCCCATCATAATTTAAACTAATATATTTATCATTTGTTTTATCTTCCGAATCTAAAAGCCAAATTGAATTAAACTTAAAAACATCCATAAATTTTTCATTATTCTGAGTAGTTTCATCTGGGAAAAACAAAAGTGGAACGTTTCCATTAATCTCATCAAAATGCATAATAAAAATTTGCATAACATTTAGGAAAGCTATAATTTATACCTCTAATATCTATTAATTTGTTTAATTCGCATTTTGAATATAAAATCTCTCTCATACTTTGTATTGATACAGTTAATTCTCATTATTCACCTGATCAAAAATATTAATTATTATTAAGAATTTTATACTTTCTTATCGCATTTCTTAAGGTTTTAATTGCCAATTCGGTACAATGTTTATGATCATCTGGTAAACCACCTAAAGCTTCCTCAATTTCATTTGGTTCTAAATTTTCAGCAAACTCTAAAGATTTTCCTTCAATCAGAATTGTGGTTTGACTCGCTACTGCTTTAGAAGTTCCACATCCGTCTGTAATAAAAGTTGCTCTTATAATTATCTCCTCCTTAATTACCAAAAAGAATTTCATTGTATCACCACAAGGACCAGTAAATGAGTGGGAAACCGAAATCTCACTAATTGATGGTATACCCCAGTTTTTTGGATTTCTAGACAAATCAATGATAGGATTATTATGTTCTTCAATTTTCTTTTCAATAAATTTCTCCTGAAGAACCTTGATATTTCCTTTAAGCTCATTTTTATGCTTATTTTTATTATAAAACTTCATCTAATATTCCTTTTTTTTATATTTCTTAAATTCAGATTCTTTTTTTTGGCCAAATTTTTGAAGCTTTAAATTGAGTTTATCTAATTTCTTTTGGTATCTCCATTGATACGTAGATGTTTTATAATTCATTTCTGGCATATTATTGGAACTCCTAGCTATAAAAAATAATCTCGATTATTGCTAATTTTCTTAAAATTTATTTCCTATGTTGGTATCGATATTTTGAAATGTATTCGAATAAAATTCAATTTTCTAATTTGTCTACTTTGCAGTCGATATCTTATTATCCATAATATTTATAACATCTATAATATTTAAAGATTCCGAATATCATTCGAAATACTTGAATAAAATAAAAACAATATACTAAAATAAGAAATCCAAGAAAAAAATATGAATAATATTCATACAACTTATCATAATCATAATTAGGAAATTGTTGTATGAATTGGATAATATTTAAAAAAAGAAGCTTTAAAAGAATATAATCCCAAATAATATATAAAAAGAGTTTTTTATTCAATGTGATTTGTATGGATAAGATTGATAAGCAAATTCTAAATATTTTGCAGAATAACTATCAAATTTCTTTTAAGTATTTAGGGAAAAAAGTCAATATGGCAGCTAGTAGTGTCCATAATAGAGTTCAAAAAATGTTAGATGAAGGTATAATAAGAAGAGAAGATACTATAATTGATCCTATGAAGGTTGGATTTGATGTTATAGCCATTGTAGGACTTTCTGTGGATCCTGTTAAAATGAATGAGATATCTAAACAAATCGCTACATATGATGAAGTTCAGCTTGTTGCCACGACAACTGGTGATCATGATATAGTTGCGCGTGTGATTGCCAATGATGAAAAATCTCTGTGGAGATTTATCAATGAAAAAATAAAGACTATTGATGGAGTCAAACCACAGATGGATGTATCAAGTTTTATTGATATTTTTAAAATTACTCATAAAATATTTTTTAAAACTTGAATGAAATCCCCAAAAACTCATTACTAATCACTTTTTTAATAAAATTTGTTTATAAATCCCAAATATGATGAAGAAGTAGGTTGCAAAAATATTCAAAATCTGCAACAGATCCTTCTTCCATAGTTGAAGTTATGTTTGAGATATTCATCTGAAAGAAAATCCATAATTATGTCAAAATCTAGATTTACTTTTAACACTATATCCTCAACTTCAATTCCAGGAGTTGAGATTAGCTTAAGTATCTCTTCTTTGGTTTCTTCACTCAAGATCTCATTCATCATATAATTAAAAGCCTTCTAACTTAAAAAAATTTGATAAAAAAAGTAATCCAAATCTATGCTAAAAGGAAGGTCATCCTTCTTCTAAGACAACTTTATGGGTAATTGTGCCAATTTTGTCTATTGATGCTTCAATAATATCCCCCGGTAAAACAGGTCCTACTCCACTCGGAGTTCCTGTAGCGATAATATCGTCCCTCTCAAGGGTCAAATAGCTCGAAATGTATTCCACAATCTCAGGTATCTTAAAAATCATAAGCTTTGTATTAGATTCTTGTCGTATTTCACTATTTAATTTTAATCTTATGGTTAAATCGTGCGGATTTTCAATTTCATTGATGGAAACGATTTGAGGTCCTATAACTGAAAACGTATCGAAATTCTTACTCCGATACCAGGGTAAATTTTTATTTCGGTCAAAAATTTGCATCTCTCTTGCGGTCATATCTAAAAATATTGAATATCCAAGAATATACTCGAACGCGTTATCAACTGTTACTTTTTTGCAAGTTTTTTTCATGATAAATGCAAGTTCTACCTCATGATCTACTCGATTAAATGCTTCTGTATTATACAAAATCCTTGGATAAATTATTGGATCTTTTCCAGTAATTAAAGAGTTGATTGTTTTAACAAATATTACGGGTTCAGTCGGCACAGGAGCATTGAATTCTTTAGCATGCTCTCTATAGTTCCTTCCCAAGCATACAATTTTGGTGGGATTAATTTCTGTTTGACCAATTTTCATATTAAGTTAACACTCTCCTTCTAAAACGACATTATTTGATAGAGTACCAATCTTTTCTATAGTTGCTTCAATTATATCTCCAGGAACGACTGGTCCAATCCCTGCAGGAGTTCCAGTGGCAATAATATCCCCCGATTCGAGTGTAAATAATTTAGTAATATATTCAAAAGTTTCGGGAATTTTAAAAAGTAAGTGTTTTGTATTTGATAATTGTTTTACAGTCCCATTTACCTTTAATTCAATATCAAGATTATGAGGATCTTTTATTTCATCAACAAGTGCTATCCTCGGACCAATTGGCCCGAACGTATCAAAAGACTTGGAGCGAAACCATGGTTTCTGAGAAATAATATCTCTTGTCTGCATTTTCCGGGCAGTTATGTCATTGAATACAGTATATCCTAAGATGTGATCATAAACATCCTCAGCTTGTATATTTTTACATCGATCCTCAATGATAAATGCTAACTCTACCTCATAGTCAACACGATTATATTTTCTATTGTCAAATAAGTATTTTGGGTATATTATTGGTTGTTTATCAGTAATCAAGCAATTTAATGTCTTAGGGAATAGTAATGGTTCTTTTGGTACTTCCATTTTTGTCTCTTCGATGTGATCCATGTAGTTGGTACCTAGACAAATAATCTTCGTTGGATTTATGGTGGTATCTCCGATAGTTATCATAATATTATACTCTACCTTCGAAATAATGAATAAACGTTAAATTAAATAAACTTATACTACTTATAGATTTGATGGAAAACAATAAGCTCTCAAATTCTACTCCCTCTAACGAGAGAACACTTGTAATAAACCAAATTAAAGAAATTTATATTTTTATTAGAATAAAGCAATTTAATAAACTGATCCCCGAAGTACGAACTAATATCGCTGGAGCTCTTATTGACGGTAAAACCAAGAATGATGTAGCGGGAATAGATGGGAGAATTACGATTGTTAATGGGCTTCCCAAAGCTGCTGGAGAAATCAAGTTTGGAGTAGCTGAACATACAGCACGTTTAGTATTAACAGCAAAAGAATTTGATAATTCAATTAACTTTGTGATGAACCTTAAATATTATCCAGAGTTAATTCTCACTCTTCAGAAAGATACAGATCTTTCATTAAAAGAAATCGATAGAGAGAACCAACCCGACGAAATCAAAAGCAAGGAATACTCTACAATGCAATGGCTAATAAAAGAAAGCTTGAGAACGACGGGGAAAATTCCCGATATCGTTTGGGACAAGGGTTCAATAGGGAAAGAACCAATGATTAGATTATTTGGAAAAAATTCCGCTGATATGATCCAAAAATTAGAGAAAATTATTAATAGTATTAAAGATGAATAAATTTTCAAATAATAAGAGATAAATGATTGTTTTAAGAGTTTGATAAGCATATGAGTGAAAATAATGCTAAGAAGGAAGAAGTCTCACGTCATTCGCTTATAATAACTAAAAGAATTGCAGCGGCGGGTATTTTTATAGCAGTTGGAGTGTTTTTAAGTGCTATAAACCCTTTCGGCTATTTTTTCATATTTGGGACAAAAATTAACCCCTTTGCTCACATAATTAATGCCTTAACGGGAGTCTTACTTGGTACTATTTTTTCATGCATAACAGCTCTGGGAATTGCAACTCTTCGATTTTCAACCAATATTGGCTCGATTCATGCGTTTCATGGGGGGATTTCAGGAGCGTTAGTTGTTGGAGGGATTTCCTACTTCTTACGTAAAAAATTCCCTAAATATGTAGAACTAGCAGCATTATTTGAACCATTAGGAACAATTTTTATCGGAGGAACTATCGGACATTTAATAAGTACATTTCCAGATAATATTTTCGTCATTGAAAGTCTTTTTACATTCTGGGGTTTGTTTGCTTTAAGCTGTATCCCAGGTTCTATCATTGGATTTATGATTTTAATGGCTTTGAAAGCAGCCAAAATATCATGGGAGGATTTTTTTTAAATAAAATTACTTTTTGAATTATTTATGAAACACAACTTAACGTTAGATTACAATAAATTAATAGGCCGAAATACTCTATTGTATGGAGAAGCGAATACTAAAAAGACTCTAATAACATCTAAATTTGTGCAATTTCTTCTCGAATCAAAAAATATGCCCCCACAGGATATTACAATCTTAGATTTTGCACCTAACCTTACCATCTTTAAGGACCTAAAAATAGGGGGAAAAGTGAAAGACTTCTATAAACAAAGTAGTAAATGTAGATATCCTTTAATCAAGGGAGAAATTATCCCACCTCGTTTAAATTCAAGAAATAAAAAGGAATTATATACATTTGCATGTGATAACTTTCGGAAAACATATGAAATTCTTAAATCATTCATTGAGGATCCAACACCCTTACTAATTATTAATGATATTTCTATATATCTTCAGATTGGAAGCATTAATCTTATATTAAAGGCGATATCTAAGTCAAATACATTTTTTGGAAACTCTTATTATGGATCTTCAATAAAGAGTGATTACAGCTCTTTATTTAGTTTGAGAGAGAAACAAAAAGTAGAATCCTTAATTAAACAAGTAGACAATTCTTATTCTACTGATTAAGTTTTTTTGATCCCAATAATTTTAATATAATATTTATAACGTATATCTAATATTATATACTACAATTAAACTACAAATAGCTTGATGAATATGAAAAAATTAATATTATTTGGTGCTCCTGGAAGCGGAAAGGGAACGTTGAGTTCACAAATTAAAAGAGTCTTGCCAAACATTATACATGTGAGCACTGGGGATATATTCAGGGAAAATTTAAAAAAGCAGACCCCTTTAGGGTTAAAAGCAAAAACTTTTATGGATAAGGGTGAACTTGTTCCTGATGATGTTACAATCGAAATGGTTCGTGATAGATTAAATAAAGATGATGTCAAGGAACAGGGTTTTATTCTTGATGGGTTTCCTAGAACTTTCAACCAAGCAAAAGCTTTAGCAGATATAACGGAAGTTGATTTATTACTCCTATTAGAGGTTGACCGGGAAATAATAATAAAAAGAATACTCGGTCGATATTCATGCTCTAATTGTAATACCCTTTATAATAAATATACACTTCCCCCGAAGGTTGAGGGTGTATGTGATAAATGCGGTTCTGAAATTCGATTTGAACAGAGAAGCGATGACAATGAAGAAACGCTAAAAAATAGGCTAGATGCTTATGAGAAAAATGCAGGTCCAGTGATTAAGTTTTATGATGAAATGGGAAAATTAAAACGAGTTAATGCCGAGAATACATTAAAATTCACAGAATCTGATATTAAAGAGATTTTAGAGGTCTAATTTAACCTAAACATTAAATTCAAAATATGAAATATAATATTTGTGTACCTGCACAGATAAAATCTGTTAATGTAAGTGAGGTCTCAGCTTCAATTAAAAAAGTTATTAGTTTAAATCCCACTATCATCGAATTTCGATTTGATTATATTGATGATGTTCAGAATCTTAACCTAAAGTCCATTAGAGATCTTATGGATCTTGTTCCTCGTAAAATTCCTGTGATTTTCACTTTTAGGAACTCAAATGAAGGAGGTAAAACGAAGATCCGAGAAGAAGACCGCATTGAAATCATAAAAAAACTAATTGAGGCTCAACCAAGTTATATTGATATAGAAGTAAACACAGAAAAAAGCAAATTAAAGGAGTTAGTTAACCTAGCTTTTCAGAATAAAGTCAAAGTAATCTTCTCATACCATGATTTTGAAAAAACACCTTCGTATGAGATTGCGTATAATAACGTACAAGGTTATGTTAATAAACTTACAAGGGAATGTGATTTTAGCCTAGATGAGATACAAGGCAGCTTAATTAAGGTGATCTTCAAAGCAAATTCGCTTCAAGATAATTTAATTCCTTTATTATTATGTAGAAAAATCTCCGAGAGCAAGCATCAAATAATCTCTTTCTGTATGGGAAACAAGGGGATTTTTTCAAGGGTATTATGCGTACTAAGTGGCTCTTTTCTTACTTATGCTTCAGCTGAAGAAAAAACAGCACCTGGACAAATTGAAATTGAGCTTATGAGAGATCTTTTAAACACTCTCACCAGGAGAAATTAATGTTTCTAGCTTTTAACCAATTAAAATGGTATCTTTAATCTTAATTTCAAGAATTTAAATTTAGGTTTTTAATTGAGTGGCTATCGCTATCTCCCTTACAATGTTCTCGATTTTCCTGCCTGTCGTTTCAATGATGAGTTCTGCTGCTGAATCATAAAAAGGTTTTCGATCATTTAGGGCTGTTTCTATTTCTGTTTTAGGATCCTCTTTATCAATGATTGGTCTCGTTTCTTTCCCATCTTTCATTGCTCTAGCATAAATTTCTTCTTGAGTCGCTGTTAGTAAGACAATGTGGCAGTTTTTTCTTAAGTTCGTTATATTTTTTTTATCTAAAACAACGCCTCCCCCACAAGATATTACAGTTCTTTTTAACCTTGATGCTTTTTTACATACAATAGATTCATATTCTCTAAATTTACTCTCTCCATCCTCAGAAAAAATAGAGGGGATTGGTTTACCTACCATATCAATAATCATCTGATCTGTTTCAATAAAGGAAAATTTCTTTCCTAAATACTTTGTTAATGCTTTTCCTACTGTAGTTTTACCCGTTGCCATAAAACCAATCAGAGCAATGCTATTTTTCGTCATGTCTCCTCTTTCTCTTTTCTTAAATCTTGGGTAAAAAAGATTTAGTCACTTTTTTAACCCATTGAAAATCCATGCCGTCCCAACAAACCTTTTTTCAATCCGATATAATTTCCTGAAATATAGGCAAATATGTTAATCTTATCAGGATCTAGTGCATTATTTGTCACATATTCTTGATCAGAGTGAGTAGCTACTACTTCACCCAAATAACATACATGAGAACCCAGTTCTATTCTTTTTATGACTTTACATTCCATGTTCCAAGGAAATTCTTTGACTATCGGAACTTCCACTACTGCTCCTTTTTCTTTCGTTAAATTGAGTTCTTCCCATTTATTAACATCTCTCCCTGACCTTGTTCCGCAATAATCCATGTCCCTTAGTTGGTCAACAGTTGGATAATTAATTACAAATTCTCCATGCTTTTCTATTAATTGATAAGAATGTCGCTTTGGTTGTATTGATATCGCAATAATTGGTGGATTCATACAAACCTTCCCTACATATGCTAAGGTTATGAGATTCGCCTCATCTCCTATTCCAACAGATATAACTGCAGCTGGCATTGGAAACGTTGCCACTCCTGTCCTTAACTTAACTTTTACCATGTCAATATTTACCTCATGCTCATTATCAGCTAAATAATTATAAATTACAATTTTTCTTTAACATATTATTAAATATTATATAAAACTTCTGCTTACATAATGTCGATCGAAAGGCGTTTAACCTCAAAAACTAAGATTTTCTGTGTTATAGGATACCCCATTGAGCATAGTATGTCTCCAATTATGTGGAATCCCGCTCTTAAGGAGTTGAACCTTGATTTTATATATGTAGCTTTTAATATTCATCCAAAAAATCTCGAAAAAGCGATAGAGGGTATGAAAGTTATGGGGATTAAAGGAATGAACGTAACTTTACCTTATAAGCAAGAAATAATGAAATATATAGATGAAATCGATCCAATTGCCCAAAAAATAGGCGCGGTTAATACTATTAAGAATGATGAGGGGATTTTAAAAGCAAAAAATACTGATGCTGGTGGAGCAAAGAAATCTCTCTTGGAGAACGGGTGTGAAGTGGAAGGTAAGAATGTACTGATCTTGGGTTCTGGGGGAGTTGCAAGATCAATCACCTATATTTTAGCTGAAGATGCCAATAAAATTGTAGTAACTGACCTAATTGAAGAGAAAGCACTCCTGATTGCAAAAGAAATTAAAGAATTAATGGGAGTTAATATCGAAGGGAAGATAAGCTCCGAGAAAAATACAAAAATCGCAATTAAGAATTCTGACATTCTCATCAATGCTACACCAGTCGGAATGTCCCCAAATGTTGACGCTACACCCGTGTCAATGGATCTTCTTCACCCGGACCTTTTTGTATTTGATGTTGTTTACAATCCTTTAACAACTAGATTAATGAGAGAGGCTGCTAGGGTTGGGTGTGAAACTCTTGGTGGTTTAGATATGCTCATAAATCAAGGAGTGTTGGCATTTGAATGGTGGACAAATAAGAAACCCAATAAAGAACTTATGAAAAAAAAAATTATTGAATATTTAGGCTTAGTATGATGTTAGGAAAAGAAATAACGATTATTGGTGGTTCTGGGGGGATGGGTATCGTCTTTAGTAAGTACTTCAAGTCCCATGGATTTAATGTGACTTTAATGGCTCGAAATGAGCAGAAGTTAAAGGAAGTAGCGGAAAATCTTGAAGTGAATTATGAGCTAGATCTTAAAATAAGTGTGGAAAACGCAGATATCGTAATGGTTACCATTCCAATTCACTCAACAATAGAAATGATATTAAAAGTTGCCCCATTGATGAAGAAAAATGCCCTGATTTTCGACATTACCTCAATAAAACAGAATATCTGCAAAGCATTAATCGAAGTGCATAATAAGTATCCTATAAACTGTCTATCACTGCATCCCATGTTTGGTCCAGGAATTAAAGATATGAAAAACTATACTATGATCTTTCTAAAAATTGGGGGAACTGAAGAATACAATGTCATAGTAGAAGAGTTACTCAACCTATTTAGGTCAGATGGATTAGTGTTAATTGAAGCTACGCCAGAAATTCATGATTCAAGGATTGCACTGACATTAGGTGTACCTCATATGTTTAATATTTTATTTTTGAATTTATTGAGAAGAACAAATGAACCACTAAGTAAATTAACCCAATATACTGGAACAACGTTCCTATTACAAAAGGTTTTTGCAGAAAGTATTATACAAAGAGAAATGGAGATGTTCGGAGAAATCCAGATAGAAAATGAGAGTTTCTATGAGATTCTTGAAATTTTTGAAAATTTGCTAAAAGAGTATAAAAAAATTATTAAGCAGAAAGATTTAGATGGGTTTAAGCGAATTTTCTCCCAAGGATTGGAATATTCTAAAGAAGACGACCATTTTCAAAATTCTTATAAATACTTCTACAAATTTATGAAGATTTTAAAAGAATAAAAAAATAGTAATTTGATAGAACTAGGCGATAGTGTTGCCACACAAGCGACAAAACTTAGCATTTTCACCCTGTTCTAATTCAGAGCCACAATTATAGCAGAATTTGGGTTTTTCCCCCGCAGATTGAGTAATGATGATAGATTTCTGATTCTGCGTTTGATTTGGAACATTTAAAGCTTGATATCCTGAAATTGGCTGATTTTCAATAATTTGTGTTTTACACACACTATTACAATGAATACATCTATTTTTTTTATCCATGTAGACTGCAATATAAATTAATAATCCTATTCCTCCTGTAAAAATAGCTAAAATTATGGCCAATGCTATATTGAATTCTTCTTCTTTCGTAATAACCCCTTTTTCGCATTTAGGGCAATACCTCATTGTTTTTTCTTACCTCCAAAAATTATGGTTATTTAATTTGTAAATAGGATGGGATATAGATAAAAGATCCTAAGACCAATTTTTAAGAGATATTTTATGTTGAAACGGTTGAAAAAGGGAGTATAAAAAAAAACAACCTCGTTGATTAAAATTAAAATCAATACGTTCTTATGTTTAATAATCCTCTATATTCAATTGAGAATATAATTTAAAATCTAGTATATCGAGAGAACTTGACAAAGGATTCATTTTTTATCGTTATTGATGGAATTGATGGGGCAGGGACTAGCACGCATAGTCAACTCTTGGCGGGTTTTTTAGAACATAAACTAAAATTGAAAGTGCATCTTACTCATGAACCGTCTAAAAGTGAAATAGGTGTATTATTAAGAAAATATCTTAAAAATAAGGAAATTCCCCCAAGTACCGATGCTTTATTATTCGCAGCAGATAGAGATCTCCATTATCATAATGAGATCAAAAGAAAATTGGATGAGGGCTATACAGTAATCTCAGATCGTTATTTAGAATCGTCAATTATATATCAATCGATTCAATCTGAGGAGATCTCGATTGAGTGGATAAAGCAGCTAAATAAATTTGTGGGAGAACCCGATTTAACTATAATATTAGATATAGATCCAAAGGTGGCTTTAGCTCGGAAAAACGAAGAGGACTTAGAAAAATTTGAAGAAAACTTATTTTTAAACAAAGTCAGAGAACTTTATATTACTCGAGCGAAGCAATATGGGTATGAACTGATAAGCTCAGACGATATAATCGAAGTTGTGCAAGATAAAATTCAAAAGATCTTTTTAAATAAATTAATGCAAAGTTAAGCACCAAAATAACAAACCATATATTTTCCTTATTATTTTAAAATTTGGCGCTGTTTAACAATATTAAGAGAACTCTTAATGATGTTGAAGAATGATGATATTACAGTAAACGATTCATTTAACGTAGAGAGAGTATCGAATTATTTAAAATTATTTAGTTTCCCTCGTTTAGTTGGAACGGAAGGAGAACGTAAGGCAGTTGCTCTCACTATAGAAACATTCAAGAATATTGGATTCAAAGATACTCAAATAATTAAGGAATCCATTGAATTTTCAGATTTTTATTCAACAACACTCATCAAGCTTATTATGGTCATAAACTTAACCTTCTCTTTGTTCTTATTGATGTTTATATATGTAAATTTTACACTTACAATTCTCATTGTAGGAATGATGACAATTGTGGTGGTTTTGATTGTCAAGGGATTACGTCATCCAGAAAATCCTGGATTTTGGGGAGAGTACTATGGAAAATCAATATCAGGCACGAATGTTTTTACAAAAGTAAATGCTAAGACCTTAGATAATACAACCGCAGGAAATATTATCGTCTCAGCCCACTTGGACTCAAAATCACAAACATTCAAAACTTCTTGGAGAATTGTACTTTATCGACTCTGGTTATATAGTGGAATTTTTCTCGGGGGATTTTTAATTGCTTTAACGATCCATGTTTACACACCACTAAAATTAGATTTATTGATAATAGGTATCGGAATATCGATATTCACAATTTTAATCTCGATCTCAAATGTTATTCTTCTTTTTTTAAATACTCACAACAAATCTCCTGGAGCATTGGATAATGCATCAGGAATGGCAATTGTTTTTGAATTAAGCAACTATTTCATTGGAAAAAATCTTGATAATTTTAACCTGTGGTTTATCCAATTTAGTGGTGAAGAATTAGGGACTATGGGATCAAGAATTTTCCTCAACGAACATGAAGGAACGTTCACTAAGGGGAGAATTTTCCATTTTAATTTTGAAATGGTTTCATGTGCGGGAAGTTCAAGAAATAATATCGAGTATCTAAAATCCTTTGGGGTATTTCCTCGAAAGAAAGTCGCCCCGTTACTCAGCCGATATTTGGATGAAGCAGCAGATACAGAAGGCATAAAAGTAGAAGGATTTCATTTATCTACTGGTGCACACACAGACTCTGTTCCCTTCCATTTGAGAGGATATGATTCTATAGACATAATCACTAGAGCTGGCGCCCGTTACACCCATAGTAAATTTGATACTCCTGATAAAGTAGATCCTCAAAAATTAGTTGAGGTGTGTTTGCTTATCCGAAGAACAATTTTAAAGATTGATAATGATTATGAATTTTTATGTGAAAACCAAGAACTAGTATGTGAGGAAAAATGAGTTATACTGTAGCCGAAAAAATCTTATTAAACCACTCAAATTTAAAGGAACTCTCTCCGGGTGACTTTATTGAATGTGATATCGATCTGATTATGGTCCATGAACAGTTGGGTGGAAGAATTCATAAAGAATATGAAAAGCTCGAATTGGATTATGTATGGGATCCCAATAAGATCTTCTTTATCTTGGATCACTGGATTCCTGCCCCCACAATATCTGCAGCACAGATGCATCAAGACGCAAGGAAATTTGCTGAAAAATACAAATTTATCCATAATTACGGGTATAATTTAAATAAGGGAATTTGCCATCAAGTATTACCTGAGATGGGATTTGCCAAACCCGGAATGTTAATTCTCGGTAGCGATAGCCATTCTACTATATATGGTGCATTCAACTGTTTATCTACGGGAATTGGAGCAACAGATGTATCTGTTGTATTTTCAACTGGAAGATTATGGTTCAAAGTTCCTGAATCCATTAAAATTAATCTTAAAGGCACGTTAAATCCGGCTGTTATGTCGAAAGATTTTATTTTAAAAATGTTAGGAGATGTCACCACCAAGGGAGCTATCTATAAAGCATTAGAGTTTCAAGGGGAAGGGGCTATGTCATTTTCCATTGATGGTAGAATGACGGTATCTAATATGTCAGTAGAGGCTGGAGCTAAATTTGCTGTTTTTTCCCCTGACGAAAAATTGGAGAAATGGTTAAATCTAAGAGCTACCGGACCACATAATTACATAACACCTGATAATGATGCGAAATATGAAAAATCAATGGAGTATGATCTTTCTGAAGTCACACCTATGGTTGCGAAACCCCATAGTCCATCAAATGTAGTTCCTGTAGAGAAAGTTGAAGGAGTAAACATAGATCAGGCATTTCTAGGAAGCTGTACTAATGCTCGAATCGAAGATCTCCGAATAGCTGCAGAAATTTTGAAGGGTCATAAGGTATTCCCTGAAGTCAGGTTAATAGTAACTCCCGCATCAACAGAAATCTATAAGCAGGCTATTAAAGAGGGATTGGTCGAAATTTTTATTAATGCAGGGGGTGTTTTTACAAATTCCACCTGTGGTGCGTGCATTGGAGGTCATTTGGGAGTACTAGGTGATGAGGAAGTATGCATAAGTTCAACGAATAGAAACTTTAAAGGACGCATGGGGGCACCTACCTCTCAAGTCTATCTAGCATCCCCAGCAACTGTAATAGCATCGGCAATTAAAGGAGAAATAATAGATCCGAGGAGGTATTATAATGGTTAAAAAAATTCAAGGATTCGTATATATCTTAGGTGACGATATTAATACGGATGATATCGTACCAAGTCATACGCTAACGTTAAGAGATCCTGATGAGATGGCAAAATACACATTAGAATTCATTGATCCTAATTTTGTGCAGAATATTGATAAATGTAATATTATTGTAGCGGGAGAAAATTTTGGAACTGGTAGTTCTCGAGAAGAAGCAGTTTTTGTATTTAAAACACTCGGGATCAAATCAATAATCGCAAAATCTTTTGCTCGAATTTATTTCAGGAATCTGATTAATTTAGGTATTCCCTCTATTGAATTAGACTGGGACGAAAACGAATTTACAAAAGGAGATAAATTAGAGATTATTTTGAATGAGGGAATAATCCTTAATATAACAAAAAATACTCAAATTTCCTTCAAGAGGCTTCCGGAATTTCTGATGAAAATAATTGAAGATGGAGGAATTCTCAACCAAATAAGAAAAAAGCTCTCAAAATAAAATCGTTACATCATATTTTGAATTTCAGCTTGAATAGTCTCGATACGTTTTTTTGATTTTAATAAAATTTTACTCTTGCCATATTTACTAAACCAGCGATTAAATCTTTCTTCTATCGAAACTTCCTTAGTTCCTGCCATATGTTTATCTGCTAAGCAAATTATTTTTTCTTCTATTGTTTCAGGTAAATAATCTTTTTCGGGTAGTCCAAGCCTTTTAGCATCCTCTATATCTAATCCTCCTAATATATGCGTTTCGCAAATTCTGGCTAATTTTTCAGAAAAACCCCTTTCTCTTAGTATATTACCTCCTATTAAAGCATGTTTGAAACCATGTGTTTTAGCTCTCCCAATATCGTGAAGTAATCCACCAATTTCAATTAAATCTCTGTTTACTTTAACCTTTTTAATTTTCTTTGCGATTCTTAAAGCTTTTTCTGCAACTTTTTCAGAATGGCGTCTTACAGAATGCTGGACTTTTAGTGTTCTTAGTAGATCGATTGCGAACTCTCGATCTGGTAGTATATCTTCTTTGACCATTAAATTTATAATTAATTACATATCTTTAAATTTTAGTTATTTTCTATTTTTAGTCTTAGTATCCTTTAAAGGACTATTTATTGAGTTTAAGAACAAAATTCGTTTCTTATTATTAAGCTTAACTTGATGAATTACCTTTAATATATTTCTTCATACGGCCCGCTAATTAACCCTCCAATCAAGCCTCCTACAAAAGCACCCAAAAATCCACTAATAATTCCACCTAATGTTTCGGCGAGACGAATACCTTGAAATAAGGCCATCAAATCCTCCCCAGAGATTATACTGAAAATGATCCAGAATAAGATATCAATTATTACCACCAATAAGGCGGCCATTATGCCTCTCCGTAAGCCCTTTGATATTGATCCAGTAATATAACCTATAAACAACCACGCTAATAATTGGGCAGCGAAAAAACCTGATATTGTCGAGGAACCGGTAAAAAAGGCAATGATATCAAATTGAAAATTTGCCCCGATTAATAAAGCTATAGCTTTCATAATATTAGAATCAGCATTAATTTGAATCTGATTAATTATATTTTCCATATTAAAGAAAAACACACTCACAAAACTTAATACTACTCCCACGATAATCCCAATAATTAATCGATAAGATACCATTATGTCTACCCTTTAAAGATAAGTTATTTATAATATAAGTATAATTGTTTAGGTATTTTAATAATTAAAATCATCTTTACTATATTAATTCTTAAGGTCTCTTTTGTTGGGGGAGAGCTCCCTAATAAAATATTAAAGCTATGAAGTATTTAATCGATCATTCAATAGTTTTTTAATAAAAACTGCTATCGATTAGTTAGAGTATAAAGTACACAAGGCTACTATCTTGGCTAGAAAAAAAAAAAAAACTGAAGATGAGGAAAGCGAGGGAAGAGAGGAGATCATCGAAGACTTCGAGGAAGAATTAACAGAAGATTTTGTAGAAGATTTAGATCTTGAAGAAGAACTTGAATTATTAGACACCGATGATATAGATGCGGAACTTGAAGTTAAAGAAGAATTAGTTGATAAAGATGAGGAACGAAAACAACTCTATTTGAGTTGTGGTATTCATATCGGCACAAAACTCTTATCCGGGGATGCTCGGAGATTTATATACCGTCAAACAAATTATGGACTTTATGTTATTGATTTAACAAAAACTGATGAGCGATTAAAAATTGCAGCTAAGTTCTTGAGTAAGTATATTGAGGAAGGAAGTGACCGAGTAATAGTTACATCTGTAAGAAGATATGGAAAGGAACCTGTGAGGAAATTCTGTGAAGTTCTTGGGTGCAAAGTAATAACTGATAGATTTATCCCAGGAAGTTTAACAAATCCCCTTATAGATACATACATAAAAGATGCAAGTGTTGTAATGATTGTAGATCCTCATGCGGATAAAGTAATTCTGCGAGAGGCGAAATTAGCTCGTATTCCGGTGGTTTCCCTTTTTGATACTGATGATACTCTTGATGGCATAGACCTTGCCGTTCCTGCAAATAATAGAGGGAAAAAGGCACTAGGGTTAGCATTTTGGCTATTAGCAAGACAGATACTACTTGAATTAGGAAAAATTGACAGTGAAGAACAGTTCCCTTATACTTTAGAAGAATTTACGTCAAAGATAGTTCCAGTTTATCGCCAAGAACAAAGATAAGACATTTCTTTTTCAATTCTCGTTATTTAAATATAAGCTTTGGCAAATCAGAAAGTTTCTCAATGAAACTATCCACTTGAAATTGATCGAACTCCTTATGAGTTGTAACCCCGGTTAGAATGGCGATGAAATGAATATTCGCTCTGGAAGCCGTTTCAGCGTCTATTATACTATCTCCTACATAGAGGACTTCTGAAGTAGAAAGATTTAATTTCTTAACTGCGGATATTAATCCAAATGGATCCGGTTTGAGTTTTGGAACGTCTTCTCCCCCGATGATCACGTCAAACAATTCCCTTAGATTTTCACGTGATAGAATCGTTTCGATTCGATATCTAAATTTCGTCGATACTATCCCCAGTTTTAGCCCTTTCTTATGTAGTAATCTTAGAACTCTTGGTGTTTCTGTGAACAAATCAGTAAAATCCGCCATAATTTCATCTGCTCTTTCGATAAAATAAAACTTAAATCTCTCACTTTTATCTGTATGTTGTTCTCCTACTAAATATGTCAAAGTTTGTTCAAGGGTAAGACCAATTGTCTCATTTATCTTCTCAATAGAACCTGCTTTAAAACCTAACTTTATTAAAGCGTAATTTACACATTCTTCTACGCCTTTAGAAGAATCTGCAAGTGTAAAATCAAAATCAAATATAATTCCTCGACAATTTTTTATTTCATTTTCCAGGAGTTAATCCCCCCAAGTTTGAAAAATCTTTGGCATTGGCGACAAATCCAGTTTTAATTCCCATTTTAAAACCCACACCTTCATAAAATTGATGAATCCCTGGATCTTTTGAACCAGTTAATAACATAACCTTATAACAATTATTTTTCCATGCTACTTCGAGTGCATGTTGAAGAACTGAGGTACCAAATCCACGCCTTCGATAATCAGCGTGAGTCACCACGTTTTCAATTAATCCATAAGGTCTTCCACCTCGTGTTAAATTCGGGATTATTGAAAGGGTGCATGAAGAAACGATTTTTCCATCAATTTCGGCAACAAAGTAACATAAAAGAGGATTTAAGGTTATTTCGTTCCAGATCGATTCTAGTTTTGATTTCTCTGGTAAAGGAGCATCTTCACGATGCAGATGGGTATAAAGCTTTAATAGGTCACCCATCTCATTTCTCTCAATATCTCGTATTATCATAGTTTCTTAAATGCAATTTTTTATTATTTATTAATTTCTTTACGTATGAAGCTTTTATTTCTTATTAGAATTAATTTCCCTCTTTTGAAATATTTATATCAAATTTTTAACCAAAAACCTATTATCATAATTTAGAGATTAATTATTTTTGAAAAGTGGGATCATATGAAAAAAATTATTTCATTTTCTGGTAAGGGGGGTGTAGGAAAATCTACCCTCCTCGTCTTAATGCTGAAATATCTCCTTGAGAAAGAAAAAAAACACGATATCCTTGTAATAGATGCCGACCCTGATGCGAATATTGGAGATATCATTGGAAAAGAGATCAATTTTAAGGAAACTATCGGGGGAAAAATGACGGTACTGAAAAACAAAATTCAGAAACGACAAATCCCTCTTGATGTATCAAAAGATCAAATTATTGAGTCTGAGGTGTTTAGTGCCTTGCTCGAAATGGACGACTTCGACATCCTCGAAATGGGGCGTTCCGAAGGTGAAGGATGTTACTGCAGCGTAAACAACACGTTAAAGCGAGTAATTGATATCCTCTCAAAAAATTACGATGTAACCTTTATCGATGCTCCCGCGGGGCTTGAATATTTTTCCAGAAAAACTGGAAGAGATGTCACCGATCTTATAATTGTAACCGATGCTAGTAAAATGGGTATTCACACCATGAAAAGGATAATTGAATTAACGAAAGAAGTTGATTTATTGTTTGAAAATATATGGATTATCGGTAATAGGTTTCCAGTCAATGTTAAAGAAATTTTAGAAAAAGAAGTAGCTTCTATAAATGAAGATAATGTAAAACTCCTAGGTTTCGTTTCTAATAGTGAAGAAATAAGTAGTATGAACTTAGTTGGAGAAAATCTATTACTCTTACCTAGTGAAAGCAACGCTTATAAGAATGCAAAAGATTTGTTTGCAAAGATTATCTAAGACTAAAAATAATCATTAATTTTTTTATTTTGAGAATTATACCGCTTCTCTACTCCTTTTCTCATCCCTGGAAGATCATAACACTTTTTCGGGATCATACTCTCAAAATAACGAGGATTCTCTCTTTCCACAATATTTTGAGATTTATAAAGGACTTCGAATATTTCTTCTCCCGTAAATTGGATGTCTTCGAAATATGGGATAATTGAGCGCCCTCTACTTGCTGCTTCAACGGCGTGTTTAAGAGGAAGTTTTACTTCTTTAATGTTCCCTTTCTCATTTATAATTCCAGTTCTTTGAGTTTGTTCATTATACAAGCAAATTATGCACTGTGGCCATCTTTCATGAAAATAGTTTAATATTTTATCCATGACCCGGTGTTTGAGTAGAACTAATCCAAATAGTACCCCACGATTATTTATTTCTGTTCGTGTAAATTGAATGGCACGATAAGCTTCAGTATTAACCTCCCGCATCATCTTATTTATTTTTTTAGCCATAAGGGTGCCTGAATTGCGTAAAACTGCTTCAGGGATCTTCCTTACTTGTTGTATTAGATATGGTGTTGATTTGCAATGTCTTGGTAGATTTTTTATTAATTCTTGATGAGAATATCCCTTTGCACAACCTACAACCTTTAAGGGATCCTGCTCAACTCTTCTTTTAATCAATTAATTCCACCTTGTAGTGAATTATTATCAGTAATTAGAAAACTATTGAGAGTCGTTTGATTTTGACCATTAATTTTAAGGAATGGATCAGCACGTTTTAAAACAACTCCTACAGACTTTAAATCAGCACGACGTTTAAAAACAAAATTTGATGCTCGTAAATTTATTATCCTTTTGGCAGAAATGGGACCGATTCCCGGAACTCGCAATAATTCTTTGTAGGATGCTTGATTTGGATCCACAGGATTATTTTCATTAAAATATTTCCGAGCCAAATGAATCTTCGGATCTCCTTTTGGTAAATGACCTTCCTCTGTAATAACTTCTTCTATATCTTTCAATTTATAATGATATATCCGTAATAGCCAATCAGTTTGATATAACCGATGTTCTCTTGCAAGTGAGGCTGCTTGTTTACTTGCTAATGGGGTACCTTCAATAGGTATGAAAGAAGAAAAATATGCGCGTCTTAAATCTATTTTCTTATATCCCCAGTCAATTCTTTTCAGTAGATCATAATCCGTTTCACTCTCAGCAGCTCCTACAACAAACTGGGTCGTTTGTCCGCTATTCAAAATTGGTGCACCGTCCCATCGAAATTTTTTATACCCGTTTTCCCTTCTATCTTTTATCATTTTTGCTTGATACTCTAATTGGTTGTCTTTTTTCAAATCCCTCATTACTTTAAGAGTTTCATCATTATGTTTAAGTCGAATCTGCTTTAACCAATGTTGACGAGTAAGAATATCATTATTGAAATCTTTTTGATCCGCAATTTCGGCAAGATGATCCTTAGTAGAAGCTTCTGTATTAATTGAGATGCGATCTGACAGAGTTATAGCTTCCTTAAGCAAATATTTACTTACCCCCGGTAAACATTTAAAATGTACATATCCTCGGAAGTTGTACTTAAATCTTAACAATCTTATAGCTTCTAACATTTCCTCGGTAGTACTATCGGCACTACCACAAACCCCCGATGATATGAAAACACCTTCTACGGTATTCATCGAATAAAGTTTCATAAATGTACGGGCATATTCCTCTGGTGTGAAACTCATTTTCTTCTTACATCCATGAGAAAAACAATACTTACAGTTATAAATACATTTGTTAGTATATAGAGTTTTAAAAAGACTCATACATCTACCATCAGGAGTATAACTATGGCAAATCCCAGCACTTGCTGTAGCTCCTATCCATTTTTTAGAATCTCCAAAAAGTTTTGGATATTTTGCCGTACGACTGGAAGCAGTGCTAGCACAAATATCGTATTTTGAATTTTCTCCTAAGACGCGAATCTTTTCTAAAGTTGAAGGCATTTATCTCTAAGTAGAGTTTCACAGATTATTATGATGGTATTTAATTATATCTCTTGAAATTCGATTTATAAATCGAAAGGGCATAGAGAATTATGAAACTTTATCAATGTACATAAAATTAAAAATGTAAAAAAAAAAAATTAAGGATGAGATTGTAAGATTTCCGTTATTTAATTTGAGTGTGAGCTTTTTTTAAATATTTCTCAGCATCAGCAACAAGAGAGTTTATAATATCTTCTACACTTTGGATTTTATTTATAATTCCAATGCTTTGACCTAAGAGAATGCTCCCATCTTCAATATTACCCTCATAAGCGAGTTCCCCTTTTTTCAATGTGTCCATCATTTCTTCAGCTGTCATCGCTTTTTCTTGCGCCATTTTTTCTTCTTTACTAGCAACTAAATCATGGGACAAGGCATAGTTATTTTTCCATAATCTTATAGGGCCAAAAAAACCAGTTACCAAAACTGTATCTTGAGCCTTTGCAGGGGGAACAATATTTTTATAATTTTCGTGGAATTCGCTCTCTTCTGATGCAATAAATCTGGATCCCATTGCTATAGCACCTGCACCCATTGCTAAAGCTGCAGCTAATCCTTGACCAGTAGCAAAACCTCCACACGCGATTAAAGGTATATCGGGATATTTATCAACAACTTGTTGCAATAGAACTAAAGTGCTAACTTTTTCATACGATTGATGTCCTCCCCCCTCGGATCCGGTTATTACCATACCATCAACATCAGCAGCCACGCATTTATCTGCTAACCATAGTGCAGGAGCAACATGGAAATGTTGTATTTCAGATCCACTCTCTTTTAACTTTTGAAAATTTCTTGTCTTCAACATTTTTGGAGAACCAGCACTAGTAATTACATATTTACATTGTTCCCGTAGTTTTGGATTATTCGCTATAAGTTGTGGTATTTTTCTGCAGAGTGTAAGAGCGTCAGGCTGCATTCGTGCCGTTCTTATGTTGAATCCAAACGGTTTATCTGTATGTTCGACTACATGTAGCATATTATTCTTCATTTCTTCTATTGGACTTTTTCCAAATAAGTTTGTATGACTCAGGACGCCTAAGCCCCCAGCTTCTGAGATTGCAACCGTTAATTCAGTAGTATAAAACGGTCCCATAGGGGCTCCAATTATGGGGTGTTTAATCCCTAAAGTATTGGTTATATTTGTTTCAAATACCATCGAAATCACTTTTTTATTATTAAATCTTATAATTAGATATCTGTATTAAGTATATTTTAAATTACAAAAAAGCTTAACAAAACTGAGTATTATGGTCCGATATACAGGAGGAGAGATTATTACCCACTATTTAATAAAGGAGGGTATAAAATATGTTATTGGCATTCCTGGGCACGGAAATCTTCCACTTACTGATGCATTCTATGAGAACCGGGACAAAATTCGGTTAATTCAACCCAAACAGGAAATGAGTGCTGTCCACATGGCAATCGGATATTATAGAATAACTAATCACCCGTTGTGTGTATTTACATCAATCGGTCCTGGGGCTGTAAATACAGCTATTGGATTAGCCGATGCATTTGTAGATAGCTTTCCTGTATGCGTGATTGTTGGAAGTACACATACTCATATGAGAGGTAAAGGAGTACTTCAAGAGGTTGAGAGAAAACGAGATTCTGATATGTATCGAATCTTAGAACCTATAACCAAACGTTTATGGCAAGTTAGTCAAGTAGGACAATTACCTTCAATTATGCAACGTGCTTTTAATAACATGATGGGTGGTAGAAGGGGACCTGTAGTAATAGATCTCCCTATGAATGTGCAGGCAGATGCAATCGAATGTGAGATCCCAGAACCTCAAGAACGACGGAGTGAGGGTAGAGTCCTAGGAGACCCAAAATTAATTAAGAAAATTACATTTCTACTTAAAAAAGCTATTAGACCTGTAATTCTTTTAGGAGGGGGAATCGTAAATGCTGGGGCTTTCTCTGAAGTGAAAGAGTTAGCAGAAAAAATCGGGGCAGCAGTAGTGGTAACAATGATGGCAAAATCTGCATTCCCAAATGATCATCCATTGTTCGCGTGGAGCACAGGCAGTAAAGGAACTACAGTTGGTTTGAAAATGACATCAAGTGCCGACGTTATTCTTGCCATTGGTTGTAGATTTGCCGACGAAACCGCAAGTTCCTATAAACAAGGGGTGAGTTTTTCAATTCCTCCTACAAAACTAATTCAAATTGATATTGATCCCCAAGAGATTGGTAAGAATTATCCCGTTGAAGTTGGAGTTGTAGGAGATGCAAAAGCATGTCTTCGACAAGTTATTAATGAGCTTTCCGATTATTCTGTCGAATATGAAAAGACGACATATTTTAAAGAGCTCCAACAGGAGAAAGAAAAGTGGGAAAATACCCTTGAGAAGCATCGAAACTCATCTAAAATCCCGGTAATGATTTCTACAGTCTTAAGTGAAATTCGGAATTTTTTTGAAAAGGATGCTGTTATTGTAACTAGTTCGGGTAATGTACAAGCTCAAATGATTCAAGAATTAGCATTTTACGAACCCAGAACTTGTATTACTGCGGGAGGATTCTCAACAATGGGCTATAGTTTACCTGCTGCAATTGGTGCTAAGCTAGGTTCAATTGACACAGAAAATTCTTCAAGACAAGTTGTAGCATTAGTGGGAGATGGTGATTTCATGATGACTATATCAGAATTGTCTGTTGCTGTTCAACTCGGCCTAACCAATTTGTTTATAATTGTGTTAAATAATTTTGGCTGGCTTGCAATCCAAGATCTTCAACAGACAGCTTTCGGAGAAGAAAGAAGTTATGGTACTGCTTTCATTGACAATGAAGGGAATCCATATTCACCAGATTTTGCTAAAATCGCTGAAGGTTTTGGATGTTATGCGGAACAAATTTCTAAGAAAGAAGAAATTCATCCTGCATTAGAAAGAGCAAGTAAGGTAAATAAACCAGTTGTTATAGAGATCCTTGTAAATAGAACTTTTCCGTTTACAGGTTCACCTGCTTGGGGTTGGTGGGATGTTCCGATACCAGAATACTTAAAGCTCAGAAGAAAGAAATATGAAGAAGAAATAAAAGGGGAAAAACTATAAAAGATCTCTTTTTTATATATTTTAGTCAGTTAAGCGGGAGACAATCAAATCTTTAAACGCTTGAGGATCTTTCCAAGAAGTTGCACAACGAATTG
Organism: Promethearchaeota archaeon; assembly: GCA_016839845.1. The sequence goes on along the minus strand of JAEOTL010000298.1, from coordinate 1,202 downwards.
CGTTTCCTTTTTCATCTATTTTTGTTAAACCCTTATCCGTCACCATAATTTTTATGTCTTCGATATTTATTAAGTCCTCTGAGAATGCTAAGTAAATAGCCACGATATCAAATAAAATCGAAGTTCTTTTTTGCGCATCAAAAGTTATATGTCTTCTATTTTTATTGAGCCAAATTTCAGTGCAATCTTTTATATTGTTTACAACTGGATTATCGGAATTTAAAATCCGTTTATAATTACTGCCTGAGAGGATAATATTTCCACAAGTATCAAGTGGGGTAATTGTTTTATCCCAATTTGCCTGAAAGACTTCTCTACATGCTTGAATATCACATAAGACGTTATATTCAATATGAGGCGTAGGAGATCCTCCATAACCAATCCGGATACTTCCATGCATCCCTACAAAGCATGAATTCTCTGTTATTTGTGGATTGAGGGTAAGTGCTTTGGAAATATTCCCTAGAGCGCCTATAGCTATCAACGTAACTTCATCTTTAGACTCCTCAATAGTATTACAAATGGATTCTACCCCATTTTCATATATTATTCCCGGATATCTATTTAAGTTATAATCCTTAACCCAAGGAAGTAATGGACCCCTTCTATCACTGTTTTTAGGTCCAATGCCTATCGGAATATCAGAGCGGCCAACTTCTTCAAGAAATTTGGCGACCAACTTAGACTTAAAAAACGTGTTTCCATAAGTCGTGGTAATTAATTTTACATCGAATTCAGGACACTTAAGTAATAATCCAAGTGCCCAAGTATCATCTATATCAAATCCGATATCGGTGTCAAGAATCACGGGGATTTTTTTAGCGTTCATCTTCTACACAAATCTGTAAAGTAAGGTTCACTAATCTTTTCTGTATTCGGAAAAGGAATCATCTAATTTAACTTTAAGTTTCTTTGTAAAATGAAATTTTGCTGAGTAAAGGTTAAAAATTACATTATCGATTTCTTTTTGTTCAGCGAGGTAATCATAATCTACTTTTTCTTTTTTTTTAAAAATTATGCTATCAACTAATTCCTCAACTTTTCCCTTAGTAGTGTTATCAGGAATTACAAATGGTAACGCGTGGATTCCAGTAAGTTGGAGACTATTTGTGTTATTAATGATACCTTTAGCTAAATAGTTATAAAGAGAACTGTTTAATAAACCTAGAAGATAATTTATTGAAATTGAGTCATCTTTAATT
>JAEOTL010000297.1 GCA_016839845.1 Promethearchaeota archaeon | reverse complement strand
GGTTGCATAAGGATGGTATTTTCTTCAATCCGTATACGATCAATAGATTTTGAAAAGATTTCGGTGCTAAATGTATTAAAGGCAGACATGAAGGAGCTAAATGTATCACTATGATCCCAATTCGGCACAAAAGGGTGGTTAAAGTACAAAAGACCACTCTTGTCCATAATAAGGAGTATTATTGGTTCCTCGTCGACCTCTTCGGGAGGTTCTATCATACTCTTTCCTTGAACATGCTCCAAAACTCTTTTGGTTGAGGCTAGTTTTATCCGTTCAGAAAAAGGAGCATTCTCTTTCTTAAGTTTTTTCCAGAGGTCAATCTGTTCCAGAAATTTATCATGCTCGAAGGAAATTCCCCATGCTAAGAAGGTAAGATCAAGTAATTCAGCAATACGTTGAGCTTCTAAAAACAAAGTTTTCGCTTCTTCAATATTCATTCTGATTAATGCGAATTTTGCTTGTAACAATTTCATGGCAGCCAACCAACCATAGTTACCTTCCTTTTCAGCGAGTTCTAATCCTTTTGAAATAAGTGGAGTAATTTCGTCTAAAATCTCTAGATCATTGAACATTGATAATTCTTCTATTAGAAGATCGCATAAGTTACCTATAGAGAACATTATAGCATCTTCTACTTGGGGTCCTTCGTAACGCGGCAATGTGGGAAATTGATCAATCAACTCTTTAAATAATTTTTGAGCTTCTACGCGATCCCGCATCCTTGTACTGGTTTTCATTAAATATGCTTTGGGGAACAAATAACTGGTTAAATACATGGCAGATGTGTTAATCTCTCCCTCTTTTTTTGTTTGATTATATAACTTAGAAGAACGTATGAGGTAATTTTTAGCTTTTTCACGCTGGTTTTTGTCAATGTATGTAAAAATCAGGAGGGAAAGCGCATAGCCGATAAATTGTGGCATAGCGAGATCCCATTTTTCAATGACTTGCAGTATACGTTCGGCATATTCAATTGCGAGATCATCTTCCCCTTTTATTCTAAGGTAATATGCAGTTTCGAGTAAACTTCCTACTAAATAATCCATGAACCTTTCTTCTTCTGCAATATTGACTGCCTTTTTTGCATACTTTAGTGCCCGATTTATATCATTTTTCACATAGTAAACTTGTGCTAAAGCAACTAATCCCTGGACTTTATTGTAATTAGTAATTTGCTCAATAGATAGACTTTTTTTAATGTATTTTAACGCTTGATTATGATCTCGTAATACCCGAGATATTCTTCCAAATAATAAAAGGCTATGAGCAATTCCTGCTTTAAGGTTTAATTCTTCTTGGATCTGTAAACTCTTGGAGACAAATTCTTGAGCCCTAATCATATCAGCCTGAAAAAAAAACACATAACATAAAAGGGTATAAGCTGATGCAATATATCCCTTGTTGCCAAATCCTTCTGGTTTACAAGATTTTAGAAATGCCTGAGCCAGTTGTTTTGCTTCATTTAAATTTCCTTTGTAAAATGAGATCCAAGATTTCATAAATTTTATCCTTTTTTTAAGTTCAGCAATGGTCGGATCATATCGATATTCACTGACTATTCTTTCGGCTTCTTCTACATAAGACATACCTTTATTTACATCTCCTATGAATATAATATTTGCCTTTCCTATGAGTGCTTCTACGGATTCAGATATTGATCCTAGTTTTTGGCTGATTTGAAATGCAAGTTCATAATTTCTAAAAGCTTTTTCAAAGTTGAGTTTAAATGATAGTATACTCCCTTTTAAAAGAAGAGCATTGAGGTGATCTTTTGAAGAGAGTGATCTAGTTATCTCAAACTGTTCAATGATCTCAAGCGCTTCATCTAATTTGGCTTGATCCATAAGCTCGTTTGCATTAGCTAGTTCTTCTGGAAGCTGTTGAGGCATTGTATTTCGATTTGCAGAAAATGGATTAAAAATAAGGAAGAAAAGCTTTCTTAAAAGCCTTTGGTACTGAGGGAGGAAAAGGGTATTACTAGTAGGGAGTTTAAATATGAAATCTGACAAATGGTATGAGAATAAAAAAGTGGGTGAATCTGAGGGCGGTGAGGGTGGTGGTATTGGGTATTATGGGGGTGTTCCAATTGGGGATGAGAGTCAGACTAGGGATTATTTATTTAATAAAAATCTCATCTATCACCGTCTTGAGCACGGGGGGATTATCGAGTTCCAGTACCTCGCTTGTTTTGATGGATTTATTGAGGGCTTGCCATATTTCCGAGTTTTCTCTTATAGCATCTGCAAATCTCGTTAATTTTTGTAATGCGGGATATGATTGACCTTTAATAACATAGCACGCTAAAAAGGGTTCAATAGGGTGTATTAGGATGGTATTATCACCGACTCGTATACGGTCGAGAGATTTCGAAAAAATCTCGTCCATGAACATGTTAAACGCAGACATAAACGAGCTGAACAGTTCGCTATGATCCCAGTTTGCTATAAAAGGATGGTTGAAGAATGTGGTACCACTATTGTCCATAATGAGAAGTAAAATTGGTACCTCTTCCACTAACTCTGGTGGTTCCACAGCACGCTTTCCTTGGATACGTTCTAAAACTCCATTTGTTGATGCCAATTTTATCCGTTCTGACATAGGAGCATTGGCTTTTTGAAGATCTTCCCACTCATTTAATTGACTAATTACTTTATCATGTTCCTTTGAAACTTCTTGTGCTAGTAGGGTGAGACCATGAAGTTCAGCAATACGTTGAGCTTGGGTTAAGAACTGTTTCGCCTCCTCGATATTCATCTGAATTAATGCTAATTTTCCCTGTAGCAATTTGCTATTAGCTAGCCATCTATAATTATGTGTCTCCTCCGCCATTTCTAGGCTTTTGTCAATGAGTGGCATGATTTCATTCAATATTTCTGGATCATTATTCATGGATAATTCTTCTAACAAAAGATCACATAAATTTGCTATAGAGAAAATTAAAGCTTCTCCCCATTCTCCGCCTGCACGATCTATCAACTCTTTAAACAAGGATTGGGCTTCCATGCGATCACGCATTCTTGTGCTTGTTTTCATCATTAATGCTTTTGCTCCTAAATACCAGGGGTATATCTCAATCATCTGTTTATTTTTTGTTTGATTATATAAATCAGATAATCGAGAAAAATATCGATTTGCTATAACACGAGACTCCTCTCTAATATATAAAATTGTGAGATAACAGAGTGTTAGAGCCATCTGGTGTTGGAGACCCCATTTTTCAGCTAGACTCATGCAACTCTCAAGATATTCTACACCTTTTTCATTCTCATCGTTAAGCAGGTACAATTCTCCCAGAGAACATAAGTTAAATGCTATTACATTTGGGATTTTTAATTGTTCGGCAAATGTTACAGCTTGGTGTCGATACTTTAAAGCCCGTTTCAATTCACTCTTATCCCTATAAATATTAGATAAAGTCTCTAATGCAGAAATTCTAGCTCGATTGGGGATTTCCTTAATCGACAAACTCTGTTTACAGTAGTGCATGCTTTGATCATAATCTCCTTCAAACTGGTGTATATATGCTATCAAAGCATAACAACTCGCGATTCCAGCAGCATGGTGTAGATCTATTCTGTACTCTAAACTCTTCATGGCATACTCTGAAGCCTTAGTTGGATTAACTTGAAATATTTTTATCCATCCTAATTGCATATAAGCTTCGGCAAGATCCAATTTATTACCTAATTTCTCTTCTTCAGTTAATTTCAGACATTCCTGTGCTGATTTTACTGCTCCATTCAATTTACCTTTAGAAAACAAGATAAAAGATTTTATATGTAACAAACCTCTTCTTAGCATCTTTGTGTAAGGATCATCAGCAAGAGAATTTAGCCTTCTTTTAGCTTCTAATACATAAGTAGATGCCATATCGAGATCCCCAATATGTGCAATATATGCTTTGCCGATAAGAGCCTCAATAGATTCAGGCACTAATCCTAAATCTTGGCTCATTTGAAACGCAAGGTCTGAAATTTTTACCTGTTCTTCAAATTGATTATTATAGCTATATATTCTTGCTTTTGTCAAAAGTGCTAAAAGCTGATCTTTGGATGAGAGCGATTCAATCTTTTCAAACTGTTCTACGATCTCAAGCGCTTCTCCGAATCTTGCTTGATTCATAAGTTCCCTTGCATGAGCTAATTCTTTTGGGACTACTAGGGTCATTATTTTGCCATGCGTTGTGGATGGACTAAAAATTAGGAAGAAAGGTTTCCTTAAAAGCCTTTTGTAATATAATTTCGATTTAAGATTTCTTTTCGAAGAAATTCCAAACGGTGGTGGGATATATTATGGGGATGTTACATATAATGATGGGAGAAATGCGCAGAATTGTTTATTGAGAAAAAGTCTCATCTATTATTGTTTTGAGGACGGAGGGTTTGTTAAGTTCCAGCATCTCGTTGGTTTTAACGTATTTGTTGAGGGTTTGCTAAATTTCCGAGTTTTTCCTCATCTTTCGAATTTTGACCAAACTATCTACTTAAAGAAACAGTTATAAGCTTATCTTGAATCTTATATTCTTAATCAATAGAAATCTAATAATAATTTAATATTGCTATAAATTATGATAAAGGAATTTGAAGGAAAGGTCGCCGTCATTACAGGCGGAGCAAGCGGTATTGGGCGTGGTCTTGCTCATGTCTTTGCTAAACGTGGGATGAAAATAGTTTTGGCAGATATCGATAAAGTCAGTTTAGATGAGGTTTCTCAAGAGATAAGGGATATCGGCGTTGAGGTACTTAGTGTAATAACAGATGTCAGTGACCCTGAACAAGTTGCTCATTTAGCAGATATTTCTTATGAACATTTTGGAAGCGTAAACATACTTTGTAACAATGCGGGGATTGGAGGGGGTGGCCCCATTCGCTTCATGACACTTGAGAACTGGGATTGGACTCTCGGTGTTAATCTATTTGGCATTATCTACGGTATCAAATATTTTTTAGATCGTATGATAAGGAGTAAAGAGCCATGTCATATTGTGAATACTTCTTCATTGGCAGGATTAACAGTTGGGGACGTTCAACCATATGCCGCCTCTAAACACGCAGTAGTCTCGATTTCTGAGACCTTATCCAAAGAATGCTTTAAAACGAATGTTGGTGTGTCTGTAGTTTGTCCTGGTCATGTTAATACAAATATAACAAAAAATTTACAAAGATTAAGAAAGACGAGATCAGGTATTTGGCAACCAACACCAGAAATGATTAAACTATCCGAAGTCAGTAGAGAAAACACTGATAAAATATTAGCGTTAGGAATGGATCCCAAAATAATGGCAGAAATAGTAATTAAAGCGATAGAAAATGATATATTGTATGTAATAACTCATCCAGAATATATACCGGCGGTAAGAGCCCGTTTTGAACGTATTTATGAAGACACTTTAAAATTGCATGAAGAAGTTGAGGTAAAATGGGAAACAAAAACGAAAATCTTCAAAAATGATTCACCGGCGTTTACCGTTAGATATCCTGAAAATCTTATAGAAATAAAACCAAATCCGATGGTTTTTCCAAGAATTAAACCAGTTTTTGCTGCTTCTTTACTCTTTGATCTTCTAACAAAACACAATTTTCTGGTTTTTGTTCGAAGATCTTCAAACCAACAATTAGAAGTAGTAGCAAAAGAAGTCGAGAAGAGTCTTAGACCCAGTGCAAGAGAGATTAAAATCATTTCCAATGAACCGGTTACTTTGAGAAATGGAACTCCTGCTTACGAATGTGTTATTGAATTAATATCAGCTGGATTTATTAAGGGTAAAAGCATCCATCTTTCGGCTTTTAAGGATGAATATCGGATCCGTATTAGCATATTCACTGGAGCAAAGTATTTTAATGAAAATTTTGAAAATCTCAAAAATATTTTATATTCTCTTGAATTTCACTCCTGAGACTTTCACTCCAGCAATTGTAGCTAAAATATAGTAGGTAAGGATTTCGTCGTGTAAAGTTTTGGGAGTAGCTCAAAACATTTTTTCTGTGAAAATATTACTCTGATGAATCTGGTATGGTTTGAAGTGTGGAAGGTATGTTATGGGGATCTTACATTTGTGGTTACTAAATTCTTTTAAGTCATTTATCTTTTTTTATCTTTAATCCAATAATTTTATGTCATAGAGCGTTTTAAAATGGTTGAATCGAAGTCAAAGGAAATAATCCAAGCAGAAAGTCTAATTAGGGAGGGAAAAACAGCAGAAGCTCTTGAGATTGTTAGAAAATACGAGCAGACAGCATGGACGTATTATTTTAGGATTGATTACGATAGAGCATTTGATATAGCATTTCAGAGTAACAGTTTGATTGAAAAAATTGGTAAAAAATCTGATTTGGCTAACAATTACTTTCTACTAGGGCATATATACCTTTTTAAAGGTGAGTATAAAACTAGCTTAAATTATGGGATGAAGTGTAAGGACATTAGAGAAAAATTAGGGGATCGTGCAGCTTATGCCTCTAGTCTTTGGTTGTTGGGACTTATAAATTGGTTATCTGGAAACTATAAAAATGCGATAGAATATAGCAAAAGAAGTTTGTCTATAAATGAAATTATGCCCGGGATAAAAGCGAACAACTTGAATTTATTGGCAAATTTACATTTATGGCAGGGGTATTTTCCTCAATCCTTGAAATACGTTGAGGAAGGAATTCAAATTGCAGAGGAAATTGAATTGAAGCCCGTTTTAGCTCAACTTTTGTACTTGAAGGCTATGTTAATTGCATTGATGAATGATCTTACTAAAGGCAAGGAATATTGTATGAAAAGCCTTGAGCTCAGTGTTACTCCTGATGTAATTTTTTATAGAGCTTGGGCTCTCCTTGGAATAATATTTGTTTTAACTGAAGAAAATAATATGGATGAAGCAGAAAAATACATGGCAATGCTAGAAAAATTAGTGGATGAGACAAATTCGAAATCTATTTTCAGGATCTATTCTGTAACAAAAGGGGTTACTCTATTCCGAAGTAGCAGAACCAGGGATCGCGCTGAAGCTGAAAGATTATTTAAAGAGGTAATTGATGAAGGAGTTCATCATGGACCTAATCAAGTATCATATATGTATGCTCTTTACAGCTTAATATTATTTTATATTGAAGAATTGAAATTATCAAATGACTCAAAAATCGTCGAGGATATAACTCCTCTAATTTCATTCATTTATAAAAAAGCAGAGGAGTTGGATTCGATCCTCTTTTTAATTGAAGGAAAAATATTTGAGGCAAAAGTAGATATTATTACAGGAAATATAGATAGCGCTAGAAAACTATTAACAGAAGCTCAGGAACTTGCAGAGTCATCTCAAGCCAACTTTTTTGCTCAGATGATTTCTGAAGAACATGACTATCTACTTGAGCTCCAAGATCAAGAAAAATTGGAAACTTTACAGAATACAAAACTAGAAAGTATTAATTTAGCATCACTTAAAGGTCGATTAAGTATTACACAGAGAGACAATTCAGAGAGTACCCTTGACCTAAAACCAGAAATCCCGGTGTTGCTATTAATTATTGCTGAGGGTGGGATCCTTCTATTCTCTTATCCGTTTACTGATGAATGGAAACATGATACCGAAATTTTCGGCAGTTTTTTATCAGCCTTTTCCACGTTTAGTGACGAGTTTTTTTCTAAAGGATTGGATCGTGTAAAATTCGGTGAGGATACTTTACTAATGCAATCGATTGATAATTACTCAATTGGCTATTTGTATAAGGGTCAAACTTACCCTGCAAAACAGAAATTAACCACATTTGTGAACCAAATAAAAGAGACTACTATGATATGGAGAAATCTCGAGGATTTTTATAAGACGAGTCGGGTTGCCGAAGTAAAAGATCTGCCACAGATAGAAAACTTGATTCAGGAAATATTTGTTGCTTAACTAAATTCTGATCCACCCATTTAATTGGTAAAAATCTCATCGATCACCGTTGTAAGCGCGGGGGGATTGTCGATTTCCAGCATCTCACTGGTTTTGACCGACTTATTAAGGGCTTGCCATATCCCTGAATATCCCTGATATATTAGTGATTTTTTCACCATTTTCTTTTTGAATAACTCAATTTGATAATATGGATCCTTCGACAAAAATGTAAACGTTTAAATAGCAAGTTGAGAATATTAAATTGAATCGAAATTCAAATTTAAAATTTAAAAATTAATATGAGGTAAATAAAATGCCATATTTAGTTGCGTTTTTGTGGTGGCCTCCCGACTCGACACCGGAGATGGTAAAAATAGCTATTGAGGCTGCTAAGAAATTCCCGCCTGATGATAGTCTTGGAGAAATTCTTGTCCCTAATGCTATTGGTTCAAATAAGGATGGTATCATCTCACTTAATGTATCTTTAGTAAAGGAAGGGAAATTAGAAGAGGCTATAAATCGAGCTAGAGCTAATATAAATATGTTTTCATCTGTCCCTGGATTAAGATATTCAATAGAGACTTGGGCTACCTTAGAAGAGGCCTATGGATCAATAGGACTAACTCCACCAGAACCATAGACTATCATAAATTATTTTTTTTTTTTTAAAAACTTATTTTTTGTTTATTGTTATAATAAACATAGTTTTTTCAAAGGAATTTTCATTGAAACCAGACGCTGAATTTACCATTAAAAAAAAAATAGAAAAAGAGCTATAAAAATTATAATCATGAACATAGTCCCTCTTTCCTTCCCATCTCAAACCTTATTGCTCCTTCACATGACTCACTAACCCTCATGCCTCCCCATTTTCATTACCTAATGTATGTTTTAAATTTAGAATTATCATGTCAAAATTTATCGCATAATATCTGTATAATGTTGGAATTGAAATGATCGAATAAGATTCTATCTACATAATTAAATTAATTATATTCGAAGAATGAGATGATTATGAACAAAAAAGCAAAATTTGCATTAAGAGCATTTATTCCCCTTTTAGCAATCCTTGTTGCTATCATTGTAAACTTTTTATTAAATATTATTGACTGGTTTTTCATCATTTTAATAACTATAATAGTTCTCCCCTACGGTATTGCTTATTATGAGGAATATTCCTTAAAAGGAGATTATGATAGAGATGATCTTTCTGCATATGAGTTAAATTTGATCCAAGAGAAAAAAAATATTATCAAAACTATAGAGGTAATTATCATTAGCTTTTCTCTCCTTTTTGGTCTTTTTACCGCCATAGAATTTGATTTGCTAATAGCGGGGGTGTCATCCTTTACGTTTAGACTTCTT
>JAEOTL010000296.1 GCA_016839845.1 Promethearchaeota archaeon | reverse complement strand
TAGATCATTATAGATTTAATTATAACAATCCCACTGATAGAATGGAATCATCTTATAAAGTAATCATTGTTGGACCGGGAGCCGTAGGGAAAACGAGTTTACTCAATAGGTTTGTTCATGATGAATTTAGTTTGAGATATAAGTTGACAATTGGGGTTGATTTTTTAACCAAGAAGCTTGAGATTAAACCCTCTGAGTTTGTTAAACTCCACATATGGGATATTGGCGGTCAAGAACGGTTTAAATTTCTACATCGCAGTTTCTATGAGGGTGCATTTGGTGCCTTGTTAGTCTTTGATCTTTCAAGGGAACATACTTTTGGAAGTATGAAAACTTGGTTATCAGAAATGAGGGGTATCATTAAAAGAGATATACCGAAGGTAATTATTGGTAATAAATTAGATTTAATTCCTGAAATAGGTCAGACTATCGACAGAAGCGAAGTGGAGAAATATGCAAAAGACGAAGGCTGTTCTTTTATAGAAACATCAGCAAAGACAGGAGAAAATGTTGAGAAGGCCTTCCTTGATCTTACATATAAGATCCTTAAGCTATAGGAAACATGCTTTTTTATTCATTTGAAAAATTTCGAATCGTGTTCTTTTAGACTATCAGTAAGTACCCAGCATAATTTCGTTAATACATCTGTGTTGACTTTGTCTACGGTATCATGTTTTGTGTGCATATATGTGTGGGCTTCCACTCCACCGATACCGTAACCTTGAAACCCGTGATCTCCTAAAAAACCCCCATCAGAGTGTGTACCAAGAATCCTGTTTGTAGGGTGATGCCTTATTGTAAGGCCTCTCTTATTATTCAATAGCAAATTATTGATATCCAAGGCATGTTTTTTTTCTCTGCCGCCAGGAAAAAGAAAAACGGTTTCAGTTATAGATTCAAAATTGAATAAGATCGATATATCGATATCTAACCGTTTTAAATTATTTAAAAAGTTTCGAGCACCCATTGTCCCGCATTCTTCTGCTCCTGTAAACAGAAACCACATGTTGTAATTTGTTAATCTGTTTTCGGGAAGTGTATAGTAGTTAAGGAGTTCTAGATTACACACGATACCTGAAGCATTGTCAACTGCACCATCAGAACTATTATCTGTAGTGTTAAGAATTATCATAATAGAAGCGATTATATTTGGGATTAAAGGATTGAGGCCAATAATATAAAAGATAATTTCGAATCTAAGGAGAACTATGATTTTGATGATAGTAATACACCCTAAAATAATAGCAGACCAGATCCATACTTTAATTATTTTTATCCGGATTTGAATCTTAAACCTTTGTGCCTTAGAATCCAAATGACTAATGAACATTACGATTCTGTTAGTATTGCTTGCTTCTTTAGATTTAGATTCAATCTTTACGAGAAGATTTTGAGAAGTTAATTTTGGTATAAAGCGGATTTTTTCCGGTTTTCTTGTTAAAATAAAAGAAATAGTTATAACACCCATTGATATGAATATAAATATCCAAGAGATAACCATATATCTGTACAAATATAGCAAGAAGAAAATTAAGGACCCTAAAGAAAAAGCTATTTTAGGATACAATCTCGAATAAAAGGTACTAAAAGTAAAATTCTGAACTTCGTATTCTAAACCTAAACTCTCAACTTCTTGTTTTATTTTATTGAAAGCTTTCAATTCAAATTTCGTCCCTGTTAACCGAGGAAATGAAAATTCTTTAAGATTTTTTTTAATTTGGGATTCCTTGATCATCTTAGGTTTCGAACTTATTTTTTTCTGTAATTTAAATATTAAAATTAGATTCTCAATAAAAACTTTGAAATGAATAACACCAAATTACACTATTATTTTTTCATTGATCTATCTTTAAATTGATTTGGATAAAATCGAGGTTTAAATATCTCTAGCATAAAGAATTATTATCATTTTATCCCCCAAATTGACAATATTTAGCATTCATTGATGACGTTTTTTTAAATTTAAGATAAACTTCTGCCATCAGAAGAAGCTACTTGTCAGTAGAGAGCACAAAGCAGTGAAAATAAAGAGAGGGTAATATTGTTGTAATTTACTCATTCAAATCTTAAAAATCCAGGGTGATTGGCAGGGGCTCATCCTATTTACTTCGTCCGTTTTTTCTTCTTAAGTAACGATATGGCAATTGCGCCACCAACTTGTTGTCTTTGGATGAAATCGATTAGGAGATCTTCATTAATAGTGCTTACATCTATGTTTTCAACAATATCTTCTATTTCGTCTTCAACCTCATTAATCTGCTCTTCAATTGCTTCCCCAATTTTTCGATGGATACCCCAAGTTCCTAAGAATCTTTGTTCTATTGGATTTTTTGGGATAACAATGCTCCGAATCTTCTCGCGTACAGCTTTTCGTACCAGGTCAGAGACATTTTTATATTCCGTAAGATGTACATAGTATTGATACAACGCAATCTCCTCAGGGAACATCCTGATTGTGAGTTTTTCTCCTTTAGGTTTATTTAAATTCTCTTGTTCTATAACTTTTCGAAGTTTATTTAAGACTTCATCATTCACTGCAATTATGTTTTCTACTTGCATAAGAAATAATATAACACCCACTTGATATAAAATTTGTGAGTAAAGTTAACCTACTATAACATCAACTTATTTTGTTTGGGGAATGTGTATGGAATGATTTGGGGATTATTTCATTTTGGTAATATTGGAATAAAATCTTCAAATTTAAATGTCAAGAGAGAATTTGCAAAAGTAATGACAAAATCTATTGTCTATGTTGATTTTAATAACATTGTTTTCATTAGAAGATTGTTAATCGATAGAGCACTTGTCTTCTTATATTGGGGTAAAATGTTGGATGCTTTGCTCTATCGATTATCTTTTTACCTACACATAAATCCTCCTCGAATATATAAACAATTATTTTTTGCATAAACTTTAAACAACATTTATCATTGAATAAAAGGGTGATTTGAATTATGGATGATATCACAATACAAGAAAGTTGGATGTATGGTGGCTGGAGAGCTCCAAAGAACTTATGGAGAGGTTTAACCACTTCAATACATGACGATGGTGTGGCAAAAAAAGTAGGTATGCGAGGAGGTACGATACCTGGTACAATTCACCTGAGTCTTTTTGCACCAATAGCTCTCAAAATGTTTGGAAATAAGTGGTTTGAAACAGGTTCACTAAGCTTATACTATACATTTGCTACAATTGATTTGGAAGAAGTGAGAGCCATTGTTAAGATGCCCCCTGAGGGTGTTCAAGATGTTCAAGTTGAAGCGAGGGCAGAAATGCGTGATGGAAAAGTGATTGCTACGGGAACGTTAGCTTTGGGTGAACCAGCTGAATTATCCTACTTACAGGCTTTAGAATTAAAAAATAGCCCTTCCGAAGATATACGAATTCTAGCAGATTACAAACCAGGGGAAGGTATTCCTCCACGAGAAGTGATTTTTACACAAGAAGAAGCGATTAAAGGATTGGGAGCAATTACTGATCATCTTGATTATTATAAGGGAAATTCACCATGGGGAAAAGCTATACTCTCCCCTACTGCTTTGTTTTCATTGATGGCTTTAGGATATAACCAATTAGGCACAGGTGCATCAAAAGCAGTACCCTTTTACGGTGCAACTGAAATAAAAAACATCGCAGGTCCTACTATGGTTGATGTTCCTTATAAAGTAACGGGAAAAATCGCTAGTGTGGGTGCCAGTCGTAAAACCGAATATTTCTGGGTTGACGCAACATTAGAAGAAAAAGAAACCGGAAAAAAAGTAGCTTCGATGCGCCACATGAACCGCTTTATGAAAGCAGGATCCCCTCTTTATGAAAGTTAATATTTAATTACTTTTTTTTCTCTTTGAGTTTAAAATCTGAAAGGACCCATCGCGGGATTAGCAATGGGGTGCTTTATTCGAAACATTTCGGTTAAGTTAGTTTTTAATGTCAAAATATATCACATTCTATCCAAGTTGATTTGGAAAGTAAATAAAAGTTTTCAAATTTTGAAATCAAGCCCTTTTAAAACATAGAATCTAAATCACTATAGAAGTGAGTTTACCATGAATTCCACAAATGAAACTAAAAAATTGTATATTTTTTATTTTGACCAAGTAGAAGGGCCAAAGTTGTTTTTCAGTAACCATGATACAAATCCGTTTGACAGTGTAATGCTAGATATGCTTTTAGGTTATGGGGGTGGAGAAAAACCCTTTCCTATTGCTTTTGAAGAATTTCAGACATTAAATTTTAGATTTTATATCCCCTCTAAATTTGCACGAAGCGGTTTTGAAGAATTTATGTTAACCTTTATGGTAAATGAGCGATCCACAGAGAACTTTAAATCTTTAAAACTTAAGTCCCAAATAATCAAGGAATTTGCCCATGAGTTAAAGAACCTTAAAGATTTCCCTAAAATCCTTGCTGAAAAAAGGAAAAATCGAAAAGATATAGGAGAACTTGGGTATAGTAAGTTCAGAAATGCATTAACAGAGATTTATCATAAATATTTTGATCTTTTCTCTTTACCTCTTGCTGGTAAGCCTGAGGAGGAGTCAATACTTAGGTTGAAGAATAATATAAAACAGGAGATATTAATCTATATTATACACGCATGTTTATTTAGGAAACGTGTTCTTGTCTCTATTAAAAAGGAATTTAACGGCTTGATACCGGAACTCAACAATTTTATTAATTACATATTTCAACAATCCTTTACAGGAGATATTCTAATTAAATCTAAATCACAATATAAGAAAAACAAGCAATTATTTGAAGGATACGTTGTTATGGGTGAAAAAGCTATAGTTAATGAAACAAGAAGATTAATTAATTCAAACCAATTGAAGTATGAAAGAGAATTAATACGCACATTTTACAATGATGATAGAAAATCATGTATTCTCGATTTAAAGGAAAGACTCGAGGGAATCTACATGTTATCACGTCATATCTACAATTTTTACGAAAGGAATAACAATGGTAAAATTTTTACTCCTAGATCAGTAGTTAAGCACTTAGAAGAATCTCTGTTAGTTAAAAAGATAAGAAAACAATACCTCTATTTTTTAACTGATATTATACGTGTGTATTACGGATTAAGCATTGTTTGGCGTTGGGATAAACTCGGGGAGAAGATTGATGATTTATGGAAGCCCTAAGTATTTAGTGAATCTCAATAATTATTGTCTTTTGTAAATGATTTTTCCCTCTATGATCGTCATATGGACAGGGATTTCCATTATTCTTTCTGGGGGGACTGTTAGAATATCTTCATCTAAAATAACAAAATCGGCTAATTTATTTGGTTCAATTGAACCAAGTATATTTTCGTCAAAAGAATGATAAGCTGCATTAATTGTATACAATTTTAATGCTTCGATAACAGAAATCTGTTGACTTTTTCCAATTGGTTTCCCTGCTTTGGTAATTCTGTTGACTAAAGAATGAATTGCCATGAGTGGCGGAAAAGGTGAGCAAGGGTGGTCGGAGTGTGCTGAAACTAAGATTTCCGCATCCAAAAAAGAACGAGCAGCAAACATATTTTCTAAACGATCTCTACCAAAAGAGGGGATTAATTTATCTCCATGATAATATGCATAAGCACCAAAAATGGTGGGAAGAATATCCAATTCTTTAATTTTTTTTACCAACTCTCCGTTAATTACACTACAATGGATATCTCTATTGCGGGGGTCTAATCGTGGGAATTTCTCCTGCAACTCTTGCATGATATTTAGGTAAATATTGATAGCACGATCTCCATTTGCATGAGCAGAAATTCTAAATCCTTTTTCATAGGCGTTTGTGAGTATTTTGGTGGCTTTTTCTTTTGTTGTTGCCATTACTCCATAAAATTCAGGTTTATCTAAATACGGTTCTGATACGGCTGCTGTTCTCGCAGAAATAGCCCCATCAAAAAAAAATTTAACACCGCACATACGAACCCAATTATCCCCCAATCCTCTATAGATTCCAAGTTTATCTAATTCATCAAGAAGTTCGATAGTAACATCCATTCTAATCCTAATAGGAAGCTCACCGGCATTTTTTAAATCAATAGCTGCTCGCATTTCTGATCGTCCCACTAAATCATAAATGCATGTTAATCCAACAGAACTGCATTCGTGGAGAATCTGTTTGGCTCCTAGATAAGATTGATCCCGACTTGGTTCAGGAGGACCTTCGGGTCTTAGAATGTTATAGGCTTCTTCATGAAGACCACCAATCAGTTCACCGGTTTGTGGATCTCTATCAAATTTTCCCCCAATAGGATCGGGGGAGTCCTTAGTAACTCCTGCTAATTCAAAAGCTTTTGAATTTGCCATCCAAAAATGACCACCAACCGTTGTTATTAGAATAGGGTGATTTATTGAGGCCACATCAAGTTCTAATTTATTAGGGTGCCTTTTCTCGACTAGCTTAGAATCATCTTCTTGGTATCCAAAAATCCATTCACCAATAGGAGTTTGATTGGCTTTTTTCTTTAGAATTTGTTGAATATCTGAAATTGAATGGACTCCCGCTTCTTCACTGAGATCAATGTAAATCTCTCTAGAGGAGCCCTCATTTAAAAAATGTCCATGGGAATCAATGAATCCAGGCAAAACAGTTTTTCCCAAGAGATCTATTGTTACTGTTTCTTCTCCAATTAATTTTCCGATATCATTATTACTGCCAACAGCGATTATCTTTCCATATTTAACAGCCACAGCTTGCGAAATAGATTCCTGAGCATCCATTGTTATAACTTTCCCGTTGGTTAGAATAAGGTCTGCATAAATCATTATAGTTTTATCAAAAATCCATATGATTTAATAATTTCTTTTTCAGCAATATATCTCAGAAAGGCTTGTTATTGATAATCTACCTATCAATGTTTAAACTGCCTACTTTTTGAAAAAATCGGATTTTATAAAGATATTTTTAAATTTACATATAGCTTGATCGTAAACCATGTCGATAAAACTATTAGTATCAAAATTGTGTATTTTGGGCCTGCTTTTTCAGGAAAAACTACTACAATTAAGGCTTTATTTTCCATTTTTGGTAGAAGCGAGGAAATATGCAGTATCGAAAGCACCGTAAATCGGACTCTTTACTTTGATTATGGTACTGTGACGTTTGAAAATCAAGAGTGGAAACTTAAGCTTCATATCTATACTACAACAGGTCAAGATTTCTACCTAATTACACGATTAACAACTTTAAGAGCAGTTGATGGTATTATTTTTGTAGCTGATTCTCAGAAGGAAGTGTATGAAAGAAATGTGTTGTCATGGAAGGAACTCTATTCCTATTTTAGTGATTACATCGAAGATGTTCCCATTATAATTGCTTTTAATAAACAAGACTTAAGTTTTGACCTTAAACTCAATACAGATGATTTCCTTAGGGATATTGATATAAAAAAGTTTAAGAAAATTAGATCAAGGTACACTAGTGCGATGAGGGGTGAGGGAGTTTTAGAATGCTTTGAGGATGTTTTGCAATTGGTGTTAAAAAAGTATTATAGACACAAGCTAATTGCAATTATTAATTAATACCATTTGTTATTTCAATCCCAACTGTTGTCTATTTTCTTCGGTCTCCTCAAATATCTGCCATTTGACTACAAGATCATTTTCAATTGTAGCAACCCATATAACATGATCTTCTTCTTTAGAATCCATAGACCATAGAGCATAACCTATTGCTATTACCAAATTCTCTCGAGATTCAACTCTGGTAAAAATATTTTTATATGTAGGCCAATCCTTGAAAAATCCTTTCCAACCAGTAATCTCATTACCGGGAAACATATCTCCATTTCTATCTATAAAGATATAATCTTTTGACATTAAGCTAGAAAGTCCTTTTAAATCTTGATTATTGATGTATTCATTATATTGAAGAACTATTAATTTCGGATCCCTTGTATTCATAAAAACACCTCAAAATAGAAAGTTGCTAATATAAAATTTCAAAAAAAAAAGAAAAGATAAAAAATAATTAACTTAGGAGCCAGTCTAAGTTAAGCTTCTTAAGTGTTTGTTCAGTAGGATTCCCCGTTTTTTCATCCCAACCTGCTATTTTATAGTACATCTCCTGACCTTTGGAAAACTCTTCCTTATTGATACCAGTGCCTTTTCCAGGTCCATCTGGTATAGGTTTGAATACACGTTCTGGTAATGTATCATGTTCTTTTGTAAATCCTTCCCGTGCATTAAAGTATCTCATCATGTTAATACACCGTTCTCCAACTTCTGAGAGTTCTTTGATATCAGTATCCCATCCTATCCCATGTTTGCAAAGCTCTATAATATTGTTCGGACCATAAAGTTGCCATGCCATGCCCCATGCAAACGTACAAAGACTTAAGGAATTCTTCATTGCATAGAAACATTGACCACCAAACATATAGCGAATCTTATTTTCATCAATGATCGTGGAGATTTCGTAGTGATTATAATCACCTACTTGATCAGTACGACCCTTAAAAGGATTACCACGAATTGCAATCATTGAATCATGTTCAGTTGTTTGATGATCTGCTCCATATGGATTAACAGCATAAACTACTCCTAAACCTGGATTTTGTTGGGGCATATGAGCAGGAAATTCCTGTCCTTTTACTCCCATAAATAAGGATTTAGCTGTGTCACCAAGTTGATCAGCAACCCGTTTACTACCTTCCGCAAGAAGATCTCCTATTCCCTCTCGATTGCCGATTTTTTCTACAATACTAGGAAGTACCTCGTGATTTCCAAATGTTAACTCTAATCCGTCGGTATTTTCCTTAGAGAGAATTCCCTTTTCATAACAGTCCATGGCAAATGCAATGGTGGCGCCAGCTGAAATAGTATCAAGCCCATACATATTACATAATTGATTACAAACACAAATAGTTTCTAAATCAGAGACTCCACAATATGAACCAAAGGTAGCTAGTGTTTCATATTCAGGACCTCCATATTGAGGATCAACCTTACCGGGAATATCTACTACCCTTTTACACCTAACAGAACATGCATAACAAGTTTCTCTTCCTTTTAACAATCCGGAACTAGCCATTGTGGTACCGTCAATTTTTACGGCATCCTCCATTACTCCTTCTGCATAATTTCTTGTCGGTAAGAATCCAGTTTTATTCTTAGCAATGACGGTTCCAGTAGTACCGTATTTACCAAATCCCTCAGCAAATCCGGGGATTCTTGCTTTCATTTCAGGTGATTTTGATAAGATATTAAACCCTTCTTTATCCTTAGGTTGGATTGTTTTTCGTCTATGAACTGCCACAGCCTTCAGATTTTTTGATCCCATTACTGCTCCCGTGCCATTCCTGCCATTTGCTCTTGTCTTTTTATTTATGATACAGGCAAATTTGACTAAATTTTCCCCACCAGGTCCTATCTGAGCAACTTCAATTTTATCATTATTAAGTTCTCTCTTAATAATTTCTTCAGAATCTCCAGTGACTTTTCCCCAAATATTATTTGCATCTTTAAATTCTACTGATTCACCATCGATATAGATATATGTTGGTTTATCTGCTTTACCGTGAAAAACAACT
>JAEOTL010000109.1 GCA_016839845.1 Promethearchaeota archaeon | reverse complement strand
TTGTTATTTTCTGAGCATTGATTGGCCAAAATACTGAAATTTTTGCTTTTTCTTCTAGACTGAAAATCATCGGAGTTAAAGTTATAGCTGTCAATATTCTCTAATATTTTGGTTGAAAATTGCGGATTAAGAATCGATACCAACCTAACTAGATGAACACAGAGTTTTTTATCCTTTTCAGAGTAAATCCTAAAGATAGGGCAGTCATGGAAAATTTCCTTTTTTTTATCATCAATGAGGAGTAGGTATTCTCTATCATTATCTAAAATGATACTCCTAATCTTTAGGGGATCCTCATGCAGATCAAATATGTTAATCTTATTTTTAGGAAATTTAAGAGATTTTTGGTATAGATTTTCTCCAAATATATCCTTTAATCGTTCCGAAATAGATACCTTTGTCATTTTAGTTTAAAATCTTGATTTTATTATTTCAGAGATTAATTTTGGAAAATCGTTCCAATCACTTATTGTCAATAATTGCCCTCCTGCGACTTTAACCATTTTTTTTGCATCTGTTAAGTTATATGATGTTTCAGGACAAACTAAAACAAAATCAATCCCCATAGAGCGAAAAATCCTCAATTCTTCGATGGCTTTATTTAGATCAAAAATTTCTGCATCTGTGAATAAAATATTTAGTTTTTCTCGTGAAGAAGAATTGTCTTTAAATTGCTTTCGAGCCCATTCAAGGGCATTTTGAATCTTTGTCCCTCCCATAGCTTTAACTGATAATAACTCATCAGCAAGTTTTTCTAAATCTACTTTCTTATTTAATTCTTTGAGTACATGGGTATTAGATTCAAAAAAAGTGATACCAAGCTCGTCTTTTCTCATTCCATATACAAGCATTGATACACATATTGCCATAAACGCAAGTTTTTCTCCTGTCATACTTCCTGAAATATCAAGCTCAAAGCATGCGGTTCTGAGTCCCTTGGCTGTTTCAAAAACGAAAAAATCGTCATACTTGATGTGATCCAATCTTTTTCCTTTCTCTAAGATATTATAAATAGTCTCTTCAAGATCTATATTCTCAAAATCATCTCCAACTGTATATGGCCTAACTATATTTAATGGTATCGGTCCAGTTGTAGAACTGCCCAAACGAGCACGTGAATAGTATATCCCCATTTCAATTAATATTTTCTTTGCTAACTCCTTTACTTTTTGCTTGGCATCTATAGGTAATTCGTTTCTGTGCATGAACCATTGTTTTAAAAGGTTTTCGCCATCTCCCGCTGAAAGACATGAAATCATCTTATCTTGGGCTTCTTTACCCCCGATTTGTCCTGCTCCTTTTAATGATTCACTCAAATTAAAATTACCTAAAGCTCCCAATGCTTCCCTATTATCAGAGGCTAAAGCACTGCTTATTAATTCCTTCATTCTATCCGAATTTAATTGATCCTTGATTTGGTTCATTAAATTGGTCAATCGTTGAAAATCGGCTGTTTTCTCATCAACCAATTTTTTTAATAACTCATAATTTGGTTCGATTAATTCAAATATTTCCTCTTCAGACATTTCGAGTTTGTTACCAACTTTCTTAATAGTGTCCGGTTCAGGTTCCAAACCGATTTTCCTCAAAAATTCAACAGAATTCTTTAATTGAGCGGGAGTCTCACAGGAGTTAAGTGTTAATTCTGTAAGATCAGGTAGATGTTGCATCATTTTTTGACTACAATGCAAATTTTGGCAACTATTTGATAACTGTTGTAATTGATGTGACAGAGATTTAAGGGCTTCAAATTTTTTATTTTGCTGGAGTGCATCATTTATGGCATTCTGTAATACTTGATTAAACAGTGAATTCCAAGATTTATTTGCAAAGGCTGTTTTTGTCAGTGACTCGAGTGAGAGATTTAATTTCGAATTATTATTTTGTTGCTCGAACATCTCAAGGAACTTACCTCTCAAATCAGTCCCATAAAATTGATCGAGAGAGTCTGCTAGATTAAAATTATGTTCAAATGAAGATTGCTTTATTGAATTATTTAACATGCGATCTAAATCAAATTTTGGGGCTTCTCCTAAGGTCTTTGAGGCGTTAAACAACTGATCTAAATTATCTATGCTGTTTTGAAGTTGTTCCTTCAAGTTTTGTATTAAGTCTTTTGGGACTGCTTGTGTCTTGTCAAGGTATTTAATTGTTTGGAAAAGATCATCTAAATTTCCCGAGTTGATTATTTCACTTAAACTCTTTGAAAAGTCTTCTTTGTTTAGAGCTTGACTTGCGATTTTTTCCCATGGTCTCTTAGAATTTTGTTGAATTATATCATCTAAGCCCAAAGAATGTCCTGCTTTTAAGTCTTCAGGATCTAATGAATTAATTTTTTGACTTAATTTCTTTTTTGCCTCTTCTAGCAATTTGTTAAATGAGTTTATCTCTTCTCTGTATAACTCTGAATCATCGTTAAAGAAATTTAAAGCAGCTTCAATTAGATCCTCATTTCTTCTCTGATTCAATTCATTCATAAATTGCTCCATTTGTTCTATCAAATCAATATCTATTGATTTCGACATTTCAATTTCATCTATTAGATCCTGAATTTGGTCTAATTCAGACTTTAATCCCTCTGAAAGGTCGTCGATCTCAGAGGAGTTAGTTCCATTAGTTTCAAAAAAAGAATCCATCAAATTTTTTTTATAGTTAGGGAATAGAACTTCAAAAGCAATATCTTTTGCTAAAGTCTGATTGTCTGGAAATGACGTAACTGTGCCAATTTCAATAAAATCATTGGGGGTGACATATCCTTTGCGATAATATCTTGAAACGATTAATTTTGGTATAGATAATACTTGTCGTGAGGAGGGAATTTGTACTATTTCAGGGTGATTTCTCATCCTCCTAATAAATTCTACAGCGAATTCACATGGATTTTCAGGAAAAACTCCCAATTAATCAACCACCTAAAGTCCTATGTATAATATTTTCTATGATATTTTCCACTTTTACACCAGGTTTGGGTTTTAAACTGCCTAATAATACGTTGTTAGCAATCTCCGCAAGAGAAGTATATACTGATTCTTTTTCTGACTCCTTTTTATCTTTTTCAACAAGTTTTCTTCTTCCTAATAATTTAGCCATCGCAATTCCTGCCCTAATTGAGGCGGGAATATCAATATCAACCTTATTTTGCCTGGTTTCTTTAATAACTGAATATATAAGCTCTAACTCTGATTCCTCTACAATAAATTGCTCGGGTAAATTGATTCTTATAATATCTAACTCTGTTGACTTATCAGGATAGGTCAATTTGATCCAAACTTTTATCCTATCTTTTAAAGCCTCTGAAAGCCTGTGAGTTCCCGATAATTCTTCAGGATTCATTGCACAAATAAAGAAAAAATCTTCATCAGCCTTAATTCTTCCCAGATGTGGTATTCCAATTGATGCTTCTTCTAATGGCTCTAATAACGTATTCTGAGAATATTCTGTTGCTCGATTAATTTCATTCGCTAAAAATGTTCCTCCCTCTAGCATAGCAGTCAATAATGGACCTGGGTTAAATGCTTCTAATACGAATCCTTTCTTCAAAGTGATGGCGGGATCAAATGATCCAACGAAATGCGATGGTTTAATGCTTTCATCCATGGTTAACCAATTGAAACTCTTGTTTTTATCTTCTTTCGCTCTTAAACTCGCAAAATATCTGCATAAAATTGTTTTTCCTACGCCTGGAAGTCCAACTAGAGCTGGAAAAAGTCCAGTTGCCTCTGCATCTCTAAGCAATTCTAAGGCTTTTCCGTACTGCCCAGATAAGACAATATCAATTTTTTCTTCAGAAATATCTTTAATTAAATTCTGTCGAAATAGCTCCTCGAATCTTTCTTTATTAATCATAATATAATCTCTTATGACATTGGCAATTCAATGTCCTTCTTTTTGTAAATAATAAGTATTTAGTAATTTTTAACTTTAATATAATGAATTAAAAGGGAAAAAATTCAGTAAAGGTGATTGTAAGAAATTTAAATGTTTTAGATTGAGCTAAGAAAAAGGGAAATAGATAATGTTGTTTTAAACATCATAAACTCATGGTAAAATTGTTGATTGACCAGGCATTTATTCTTCCTCATACTGTTGGTTTAATAAATGTATTTAAACTCCTGGCAGAAAAGTTTGTCAAAATAAGACAATCTTATTTTCTCTATTGAGTCTATTTTAGCACATTAATAAAAACTACATGTTTAGGTTCAAAGAAGAACCAGCATTATAATTTGGACGAGGAATAATCAGAATTTAAAAAATATTAGAAATAGTTAAAAAAAAATGTAAATAGTTAATGCTATGATAAATAGCAAACATTCATGGTAATACATCGACTTGACCAGGCATTTATTCTTCCTCATACTGTTGGTTTAATAAAGTATGTTGAAAAAAAATTATAACTTTTTTGCAACCGATTTATTTTCCGAAAAAAAGTATTTATTCTAATTGTTTTATTCATTAATAAGAAAAAAAAGTAAATAGGGTTATGCTATGATAAATAGCAAACATTCATGGTAATGTGTCATGACCTTGAGGCACTTTTTCTCACAGATTATTTTAGTTTATAAATTTCTCAAAACGTTTTACATTATTACTAAATCTATTTAAACTCCTATAAATGAGAAAAGAAAATGAGATTAGGTTATACTAAATCTGAAGGTAGTACAGAATTTTCTAGAAGGAATTTGAAATTGTTAATTGAAGGGAATTCGCTAAATTTTCTAGTTATGAGATCTCTACCTATTTTGTAGGCAAATCTAGTTATTGAAAATACATCATCAGAGAAAGATCTTATACGAGATTTTATTATCTTCTCATCGTAAAATTCGAAATCTAGAGCATATCGTTCTAATTTCTTGCTATCCCATCCTTCAATCAGAGCTAAATATGCGAGATTAAACCAGAAAAGATGAATTTTACCTTTGACTTTATTCTGCAAAGTTAATTTTTCAATTGAATCTCTGATTGATAAGTTTGGATCAAGCTTTTGTAAAGTCACTTCCGATTGATCTTGATAAGAAAAGAGCATGTTAATCCCTAAATCAGCTATTCCCTCACTGACTAATAATTTAGGTGAATTCAATAGTAGGATTGAATGTTCATAGTGATTTAACTCCTTGTATAACCTTCCTTCTTTTATTATGAATTCAGTATGATGGCCGGGATATCCTTCATGGGCTGCATTTATTAAAAGGGAAGATAAATAAATATCAAAATTAATATTGATATTTATTCGGGAACAAAAATTGCCTAAATACTTATTATATATTGTCCAATTCTGTACATCATCTCTTACTAATTCTATTTTCACTTGCTCATTTTCAGGCAAAAGTTTAATAAACAATTCTTTAGTACGATTTTTAGTAACGTGAAGAGCTTTATTAAATAGCGAGAATATTTCACTTTCATGTATTTTTTGACTTTTTCTAATTTCTGTTAAATTTTTTTCTAAACCCCCAGATCCTCCAAAAGCTTCATAAACATCTCTTCTTAAGTTATCTAATTCTGTTGGATTAACAGGTTGCAGTTCTATATCATATAATCTTAAAAATTTCTCCTTAAAAGGAATAAAAATCCCGTTCAACGTTTCAACCGAAGTCTGCATAGCTGTTAAAATTTTCTCTATATAACGTTCACGCTTTTTATGATACCCTTGTACAAAAAGTTCTTTTTGCAGTTTTTTACACTCATCTAATAACTTTTTTGGTGAAACCAGCTCTTCTCTGTCTACCCAATCTGAAATTTCTTTGGGCCCAATATAATAATCTACATAATCTTTATTATGTTTTCCAATCCGGAGGGCCAAGAGTAAGAAATCTCTTCCAAAATCAGATATTTTCATTTCTTCAAATTAAATAATTCTACATGCTAATATAAATAACATGCTTTAGGTTCTAAGGAGGACCAGCATTTTAATTTGGTCGAGGAATAATTAGAATTTAAAATATATTTGAAAGAGATAAAAAAAATGTAAATAGGTTATGCTATGATAAATAGCAAACATTCATGGTAATGTTGTATGACCCCAAGGCATTGCTCTCACTTATTAAAGTAGATTAATAGAAATACATCCATTTTTTAAGACAATTTATTTATGTACAAAATCTATTTAAACTCCTAAAAAATTGTTATTTAAATAATAGATATGGTTTTTTAGGTAACAGCTAAAAGAACCAATTTTATTAAGGTTATGCTAAATCTGAAGGTAATATTGGAGTTTCTAGTAGGGTTTTAAAATCGTTTATTGAAGGAAATTCTCCATATTTGTTAATTAGAAGATCTCTACCTATCTTATAAGCAAAGAAGGTTGTTGAAAATACATGATCCGATAGTGATTTAATATGGGCATTAATTGTTCTTTCATTATAAAATTTAAAACCAAGTGCATATTGCCTTAATCTTTTTTCATCCCATCCTTCGATAAGTGTTAAGTATGCAATATTATACCAAAAAAGATGAATTTTTCCTTTTACTTTATTTTGCTTTGTTAACACATCAATAGACTCTTGCTTGGTTAAGTTGGGATTAAATTTTTGAAGAATGATTTCTGATTGGTCGTGATAAGAATATAACATATTAATAGCCATATCTGCGATACCCTCACTAATTAATAATTTAGGAGAATTTAGGATGAGGATTGAATGCTCGTACTGATTTAACTTTTTCATTAGTCTCTCTTCTTTTACTGCAAATTCAGTGTGATGTCCTGGATATCCTTCATGGGCTGCACTCGACAACAGAGCAGTTGAATAAATACCATAATTTATATTGATATCAATTCGAGAACAATAATTCCCCAGATACTGATTGTATAAAGTCCATTTTCTTTCCATATCTTTAACTAATTCTATCTCGATTTGTTCATTTTGGGGTAAAAGGTCAGGAAACAGTTCTTTGGTTCGATTTTTTGTTATATTAAGGGATTTATTAAGTAGTTTCAGGATTTCATTTTCAGGAATTTTTTGTCGCTCTCTAATTTCAGCCAAACTTTTTTCTAAACTTTCTGATCCCCCAAACGCTTCAGTTACATATGCTTTTAAGTTTTCCAAATCCACATAATTTACTGGTTTCAATTTTATATCATATAGTCTAGAAAATTTTGTCATGAAGGGAATCTCGATTCCATTTAGAATCTCAACAGAAGTACGCATAGAAGTTATCAATTTGTCTAAATATTTTTCGCGTTTTCCGTCATATCCTTGTATGTTTAACTTATTTTGTAATGATTTACAGTCATCCAACAGCTTTTTTGGTGAAACAAGACCTTCTCTGTCTACTTTATCAGATAATTCCTTCGGTCCAATATAATAATCTACATAATCCTTGTTATGCTTTCCAATGCGGAGTGCCAAGAGTAAAAAGTCTCTCCCAAAATCAGGTATTTTCATTTCTCAAAATTAAATAATTCGACATCTTGATATAAATAAAATTCTTTGAGTTCAAGCAATTTTCATTAATTAATAATAATCTATGAATAAAATAAAACTCTAAAGTTATTAATTAAAGCTTACTATTATTGTTTAAAGCAATATTTCAAGTTAATTGACCATTCTTATAGCTTCAGTGCATTATGATCGATCCTTATTTTCAAGGAAAAGATTTTACGTTGTATCTTGGAAATTCCCTAGAAATCCTTGATCAGATGGAGAATCCGCAAATTGACTTGATTTATGTTGATCCACCTTATTTTCTTTCCAATGATGGAATAACGTGCCAATCAGGGAAAATGGTTTCTGTGAACAAGGGAGATTGGGACAAGTCAAAGGGCTTTAAAGAGGATGTAGAATTCATAGATTCATGGTTAAAAGCGTGTAAAAAAGTTTTAAAAGACGATGGGACCATTTGGATTTCCGGAACTTTACATAATATATATAAAGTTGGATATTTATTGGAACAAAACGATTATCACATAATTAATGATATAATATGGTTTAAACCTAACGCACCGCCTAACTTATCTTGTAGATACTTTACACATAGTCATGAAATCGTTTTATGGGCCCGAAAATCTAAAAATTCGCGTCATACTTATAATTATGAGAGAATGAAAACGTGGAACAACCCGAAAGATAAGTTAAAGAATAAGGATAAGCAAATGCGAAGTGCGTGGTCCATCCCATTAATTCCTAAGGATGAAAAAGAATTTGGAAAACATCCGACTCAAAAACCTTTAGAATTATTAAATAGAATAATAACTTCATCATCAAACGAGGGAGATCTTGTGTTAGATCCGTTTTGTGGCTCTGGTACAACGGGGATTGTGTGCAGCATATTGAATCGTCAATTTATTGGAATAGATTCAAATAAGAAATATCTTGATTTAGCTATTAAACGATTTAAAGATGAAAAAAAGAAGAGTTTGCTCTATTCTTCTAAAAAAGATGAGCAGATCATGAAATATCTCTGATTTCGTGCGTTGAAGAATATTTATCGCAATTATCTTAAATATGTGGAATCATAATTAAAATTAAACCATCTTAATATAATTTTAGCGATTAATATGCAATTAGAACAAAGTTCTCTACTAAATTATCAAGATCGCATTCTTCGAATGAAAGAAATGGTTATCCATCATCCCCATGAAATTTGTGTTGAAAGAGCCAGCTTAATAACCGATTCTTATCGAAATACAAGAGGAGAATCCCAAGTTATCCGCTTTGCAAGAGCAATATACCATATTTTGACAAATATGACCATCAGAATCTGGGATGATGAATTTATTGTAGGAAATAGATGTAATAAGTTTGTCGGGACGCCGTTATATCCTGAAGTTCGCATAGATACAATAGAGCAAGATATTGATTTGTATGCGACAAGAAATGTGCAAAAATTTCTGCTCTCTGAAGAAGATAAACAAGTTTTAAAAATTAAGGTTATTCCTTACTGGAAAGAAAAGGAAGATACTGTTCAATCTAGATTTTATTCCTACTTAACCCCAGAATTAACGGATCTCATGATGATGTTATTGTATATCGTTGATACAAATCTTACTAATGGAGTTGGGCATTTTTTTCCGGGATTTGAGAATGTATTGGAAAAAGGAATCGATGGATTAATACAATTAGCAGAATCCAAAAAGGAAGATTTTCAAGATGATCGAGAAAAATTATTGTTTTTAGAATCTGTTGTAATCGTATTAAATGGGGCAAAAACTTATATCGAAAAATATGCTAGTTTTGCAAACGAAAAAGGGGAAGCTGAAGATAATCCTCAACGGAAGAAAGAGTTGTTTGAAATTGCCAAAATCTGTGAAAATATATCAGGAAATGCGCCAAAAACGTTTAAAGAAGCATTGCAGCTTATTTATTTCACACAAGTTATAGCGGGGATAGAAGATGGAGGTTTTGCAATAAGTATTGGGAGATTAGATCAGATTTTATATCCATTTTATGCTAAGGATAAAGAGGAAGGAATCATCACTGATAAAGAGGTAAAATTCCTTATTGAATGCTTTTACTTAAAACTCACAACATTATGGAATTATATCTTACATAAAGGTATTGTAGCTGCGGAAGGTCCTCCTATTGCCCAAAATTTAACCGTAGGAGGAATTGATCGCGACGGGAATGACGCTACAAATGAATTATCGTATCTATTTTTAGATTCATATAGTTTCTTAAAAACAGTTCAACCCGCGTTTTCAGTTCGTGTCCATAAACAAACACCAGACGATTTGATTATTAATACGGGTGAAGCAATTAAATCGGGAGCAAGTATAGCTCTGTTTAATGATTCAGTGATGATCCCAGGTCTTATCAAGCTTGGGTATTCAGAGAAAGATGCTCGAGAGTATGCCCCTATAGGCTGTGTTGAACCAGGGCACCCTCACAAAACTTTTGGATGCACAAATGCCACTCAATTAAATATTGTAAAATGTCTTGAATTAACTCTAAATAATGGAATTGATATGTTTACCAAAAAAGATTACGGGCTAGCAAATTCAAGGATGATTAAATCATTTGCAGATTTATGGGAAGAATTCGCACGCCAACTGAGATTTTTTATTTCTAATATGGTTGATACTATGAAATTCCTTGAAAAAGCTATCGCAGAATTATCCCCGCAACCTTTTTTGTCTGCCACAACAGATGATTGTATTAAACGCGGACTTGACGTTACTAATGGTGGTGCGGTTTATGACTTTACTACCACACAAATGATAGGTTTTGCAACTCTAGCAGACAGCTTGGCAGTTATAAAGAAAATTGTGTTTGAAGAACAGCTTCTCTCTTATGGTGAATTAGTATTGATGTTATCGAAAAATTATAGAGGAACCTATCAAGGAAAAAAAGGAGAAGAATGGAGGCAGATTTTTATCAATAAAGTTCCTAAATTTGGTAATGACGATGATTTTGCTGACTCAATAGCCCGTGATGTCGCAAAATTGTTTTGTGATGAACTTGTAAAGCAAAAAAATTATCGTGGGGGGATTTATAATCCTGGAATTTATTCCACCTCTTTTCACATAGCCCTTGGAGTTTTTACAGCAGCTTCTGCTGATGGCAGAAAATCGAGAGATTATCTCTCAAACGGTATAGGCCCAACTAGCGGGATGGATAAAAATGGTCCCACAGCAATATTAAATTCTATGATGAAATTAGATAATGAATTGATGACTAATGGAAACTCCGCAATGTTGGATTTTCATCCCAATACTCTACACATCGACCATTTCCGGTCTTTGATAAGATCATTTTTTAAGGAGAAAGGAGGATACCATATCCAATTTAATATAGTGGGGAAAGACATTTTATGCGACGCTCAAAAGAATCCTGAAAATTATTCGGGTTTAGTAGTAAGAATCGCAGGTTATCCCGTTCTATTTAATGAATTATCGAAAACTGCTCAAAATAGTATCATAGCCCGAACTGAATTTTAAGTGCAAAATTTTGAAATGACTTGTTTTCTTGGTTTTTTATTCTTATTTGTTGGGAAGAATCAAAAAACATTTTAGTTATTTTGATTTTAGAAACTTAATAACATTAATAAAATAGGGCCTGTAGATCAGTGGAAGATCGCTTGATTTTATTAAGCAAAGCGCTTAATTACATGAATCGCATTCAAGAGGTCACGGGTTCAATTCCCGTCAGGTCCACTAGAAATTTTCAACGCTTAATAGAAAAAATTTGTTTTAATTAGGAACTGTTGAAGATTTATGTTAAAATATTTTTTAGAGTAGTTATTTTTCTCAATCATTTTCGTTCTCGTTAGTTGATTCTCTAGCTAAATCTTCCCCGTTTTCGAGTTGAGATTCACTATCTGAATCTTCTTCACTTTTAACAGGAGTTTCGTCAGTTAATTCCTCTCCATTTTCAAATTGGGACTCACTACTAGAAACCTCCTCAATACCTAACTGAGTAACCATTGCTTGTTTTAGTTGTTGTATATTTTTTGGCAAACCAAACATATCAGCATATTTTTCTGTTGTAGTTAGTTCATGAGTTCTTCCTTTTTTAACTGCGAATAAAAATCCATTATCTATAAGATATTTTACATGCTCGTAAGCACCCGAACCTCTTAGTTTAATAACAGTTGATTTCAAAATAGGTTGTTTTAGAGCAATAATAGTCAATGTCCTCAGATATCGCTCCGCAATTGCTCCACCTTTAGCAAATTTAGATACTTTTTCCGTATATTCTGATTTAATTTGCATCTGGTATTTATCCCCAATTTGAGCAATTACTAATGCTGTTGTGCGGTCAAGATAATCAAATGCGACCTCATTGATAAGTTCTTCAACCTTTCTTTTAGGGAGTTCTAATTTATTTGATATTTCTTCCACATCTAGAGGTCTTCCAGCAGCATATAACGATGCTTCAACTAAATTTCTATGAAATTCTCTCAGTTGTGTCTCTAAAGATACTTCATCTTTACTTTCAATTTCTGAATTCTCACTTTCTAGCTCTACGGCCTCAGTTGCTATGTCTTCATTAGTTAATTCAACTTGACCTTCTATATCAATATCCTGGTCAAAATTTTCGGACTTCTCATCCATAAATTCATTCGCTTCATCTTCACTATCAAAATCGTCTTGACTGATCTCTTTATCTTCTTTAATTAACTCCTCTTCGATAACTTCTTCAACGGAACCCTCTTCGATAACTTCTTCTCCTAATTCTTCCGCAATAACCTCCTCTCCTAACTCCTGGACTGTAGTTTCTTCTATTAAATCCTCTTCCTCATTTTCCTGTAAATTTTTATTACTATCGCTCATAATTCACATTTTCTTTCAATTATTAATATTAAATATTTATAGTAATGTCCCTAAAATCTTCATCTTGAGCTAATTTTAATTTATTCCCTGTAGATAAAAACATTAAAGCCAAAAACATTTTTACAAGAGCAAATTTTCTACCAATACTTGATTCTTCATCGTCTTTGATGAGATTGGTTAAATCATAAAGGCTTGTTTCTTGGTCATTTAAGTTTATAGTAGCCTTTATGCGATTGTACCATGATTCATGCAATTCTTCAACTGTTTGTTCTCTTCCACTAATATGTTTTAACAATTCTTTTGGTAATTGAGCTTTCGATCTCATTTGAATTCTTTGTAGATTTGATTCCTCTCTTCGCATTCGCCTTCTTTTTAGTTTTTCTTTATTTTGCATTACTTCTATAATTGCTGATCTCATAGCGTCAAATAATTCGTCCTTTGTAGCAATTTGCATTTTAGGTTGTATAGGTTGTGGTAAAGCTTTTGGGATTGTCCTTGAATGTCTTCGCCGAAATTTTTCCAGTTCTTCTCTCTTTTGAATTTGCTCTTCTTCCCTTATGATACTTGAAATTTTATAATGATGAAGGCTCGCAGATGTTTTAAGAGCTATCCCACTTATTTTATAATTTATTAAATCTTCATGAAGCATTTTATCAAAGAATTCGTCCACTAGACTTGATAAATCATAGAAAGCAATTTCAGATTCTTTAGCTAATTCTGAATCTAATAGACTGGAAAAAGGAGGTTGCTGCCAAAACTTCAAGTCTACTTTTTCTTTTCTTAATAAAGCTAGATCCTCTTCGTCGTCAAATTCGGCAATTAATTCTTCTTCAAATTCTTCTTCTTGAGTCCGATCCACGAAATCAGGATGATCTACAATTTTTTTCAGTAGTTCGATAATCTCCGTTTTCTTTGATTTCGAAGGAATTTTAATATTATTCTTGCGTGCAAATTCCCTTAATTGTTTTACAGTCCATTCAGGAAAATTATACACCTTATTCGATTTCTGATCTTCATCTGATATCTTAAATCACCTTTCAACTTTATCAATTTTCAGTCATTGTTGGTTCAATATCCTCCAACTCTAAGAGTCTTTTAGCTTCTTCTTCTAAATCAACACTGAAGATATCTGTTATTCCACTTTGTTGCATTGATACTCCATAAATTCGATCAGCGTTTACTATATTTTCTTCACGATGGCTAATAACTAAAAATTGTGCCTGTTGAGAAAATTCTCTTATAACAGTAGAAGTTCGATGGACATTTGGTCCGTCTAAGGCAGCATCAATTTCATCCATAACATAAAACGGAGCGGGGTAAAATTCTTGGACAGCGAAAATAAAGGATAACGCAACTAAAGTCTTTTCTCCTCCACTTAAAATTTCTAGTGAACTAATTTTCTTACCTCTAGGTCTTGCCTCTATACTAATTCCCCCTTCAAATGGTTTATCAGGACGATCAAGTATCATTTTAGCTGAACCCCCCGGAGACAATTTTTGAAAAGTGCGAGAGAATTCACGGTTTATTTCGTGATAAGATTTCATAAATGTACGGGTTTTTTCCAATTCGATTTTATCAATAGCGTCTAAGATAGATTTTCTTTCTCTCTGAATTGTTTGTCTACGCATATCAATTTCATCAAATCTTTCCTTAACTGCATCATACTGTTCAATTGCTTTCAAATTAACTGGTTCCAATGCCTTCTTCTTATTTGTGGTTTCTAAAATATCTGATTGTAATTCTGGTTCTGAAAGTTCTTCAGTTACAGGTGGAAGGGAGCCATACTCTTTTGATCTTTGGAATAGTGTTTCTATCTGGTCAGCACAAATTATTTTCTTTGACTCATAATTATTCATTTTTGAATTCTCCATTGAAAGATCTGATTTCAAGTCTGCAATTGAATTCTGATATTCTTTTTGTTGCTTCCATGATTGGTCTTTTTCTTGTATTAAATTATCAATTTCAACTTGCTTAGCATCTTTTTTCTCATTCTCAGAATTTAACTCTACCTTAAGATTTGCCAATTCGTTCAATACGGTCTCAATTTGATTCTCTGTATTTTTTATTTCTTGATTTAATTCTAAGATTTTCTGTTCTCTTTCCTTATTCTTATTCAGATCGTTAAGTTTCTTCTGATGTTTCTGCAAATCCTTATTTAGCTTATTCAACTGTTTTTGAGCGGCTTTTTGAGATTCTAATTCTTTAGATTTATCATCCCTAAAAGAATCAATGATTTTTTGTTTCTCAGCAACTTTACCTTGAACATTTTCTTCTTGTGAATTTAAATCCTCCATTTCTTTTTTACAAACTTCAACACTTTTTTCATTTTCGATATTATCTTTTTTAATATCTTCAATTGAAGTTATGATCCTCATTACATTCTCGAGTGCGCGTAAACGATCCAATGTTTCTTCTAATTCTATGTTTTTATTTTCTATCTCTTTCTGGAGATCTGCAGTTATTTCCCAATATTTTTCCTTTTGAGCCGTAAGAGTGTCAATCTCGGTTTGAAATATTTTTTGTTCTTCTTGGATTTTTTTAATACTATCTTCAGAATTTAAGATTAAACTTTTCTTTTCTGATATTATAGTATTTAATTTTTGAATATTTTCCTCGATCTCAGTAATGTTATCAAATAAATTCTGAATACCGTGTAATTCCTGTAGTTTCTCTCTTAGTATTTCTAATTCTGATTGTTCTTCATCAAGATTATTTTGAATTTTTGATATAGTCTGCCAGTAGTTATCCTTGAGATCCATCATGTTTTTAATTTCCTGATCGATTGCATCGATTTCCTTTTGTCTTCCCTCAATTATCCCGTTTCTTTCACTAATTTCATTGTTAGATTTTTTCACTCTCTCATCTAATTCTTGATTTCTTTTGTTTATTTCTTCTAATCTGCGATTAAAAGTAGATAAATTCTCTGCAAAATATTTGTTTTGAATATTTATCTCTGTTAATTTTTTCTCAGTAATATTTAGATCGTCTGCTTGAGAGTTTATATTTTCAGAAATTTCATCGAGTTGTTTATACAATTCTTGACTTTTGGACATGGTTAACTTTCTCAAAGATAAATAAACATTTTCAAGAATTTCCATGAGATCTTGAACGAAACTATCAAAGGTTACTGTTGATGTTTGAACTTCAACATCAGCAGACTCTTTTACTTTCTCAATTAGCTGATCAATAGTTTCATCAGCATTATCAGTAAACAATTTTAATGTTGTCATAATAGATTGCAGCATCTTTGACATTTCCTCGGCTTGCTCTGTATTTTCACCTAGTTCTTCAACGGTCTTCATAATATCAATAATATCTAATACAAATTTCTTAAAATCTTCAGCAGAAGTCTCAATTGCTTCCGCATTTGATTGTTGGATATTACCTTTTATGGATTCTACGGATATATTAATATTTTGAGTAAGCATATTTAAAATTTGGAGAATTCCAGTAATATCTCTTGTATTTTTCTCATATTCTTGATCAGAAGTTTCAATTTTCTTTAAAAGAGTGTTCTTCTCTTTTGTAAGTTCTTCTAATCTTCCTTGAACATTATCTTTCTTTATAGTAAATTTTTCTATCTCTTTTTCGATATTTGTAAGATTTTTACTTAATGTGGACACTTGTAAGTCTATATTATTCTTTTCTCGTTCTAATTTGGTTGATTCTTTTGAGAAAATTTTTAACTCAGTGTTTAAATTATCAATCTTTCCACTGTTATCGTTTATTTCAGATTCTAAAGAATACTTTTTCATCCTCTGTAATTCAAGATTTTGTTCATTCTTCTTGTAATTCGAGTTTTCTAATTTTAATTTTTCTCTTAACTCATTTATTATTTTATTTCTATTCTCATTCTCCTTTATTAATTCTTTTACGGCATCTTCAGTATCCTTTCCCTTACTCAATTCTTGAATTCTATTCTCAATTGTAATTTTCTTCTCATTCAATTCTTGAATACTATTGTTATTCATTGTAATCTCTGTGTTTAACGATGAAAGATTAGATTGCAGATTTAGCATGGTAGAATTCAACTGATTCTTTTCTTCTTGAATTGTAGAGATTTTTGTTTCCAAATCTTTTCGATTTTGATTTTCTTCTTCCACTTTAACTTTTAGATTCTCCATCTCTTTTCTAATTTTACTTTCTTCCTTTCTTGTATCCTCTACTGCAGCATCTATGCTTTCTGCATCCTTTTTTAGCCTTTCTAATTCATTTTCTAGTTTTATTTTTTTATCTTCATTTTTTTTAATATTATCTTTAAACATCTTAATTTGGGCTTTATTTGAAGATAGATTTTGTTTGATTTTGGAGATTTCTGAGTTAAAGAGTGATTTTTCCTCCTCATTATCTTTGATTTTTGATTCAAGTTCAGCTTGATTTAGTTGTCTTCTTTCTATTTCTTTTTTGGCTTCTTCTATTTGATTCTCGAAATCAGATATTTCATTTGATACATTTTCCAGTAATAAATCAATAGTTTGACCTTCTTCAAGCTCTACTTGTAAAGATTCGAGGGTGGTGATCTCTTGAGCAAGTTTTTCTATTGTTTTTTTTGCAATGTCTGACGTAGTTTGACTTGAAGAGATTTTTGTTTTTAATTGAGTTATTAATTCGGTTATTTGCTCTCGTTCTTTTTCCTTCTCATTAATTGTTGTTTGAATGTTATCCATGACCAGAGATTCTTGTTTAAGTAAATCCTCTTGTCTACTGATTTTTTCATTTAATTCTTCGGTAATTTTTAAAGACTCTTCAATTTTTCTCTCCATTTCATCTTCTTCTTCTCGTAATTTAGAAATCTTCAAAGCAATTAATTGAGAATTTAGAAAATTTATTTGTTCGTCGAGTTCCTTCCATGCCAATGCATCATTTTTTTCCTTTTCAACCTTTTTAAGTTGAGACGATACTTCTTTAAATATCGCTTCAAATTGGCCCAAGTCCCTCTCTGCTTTTTCCAATTCTTTTAATGTAGCATCTTTCAATTCGTCATATTTTTGAAGTCCAATAAGATCTTCGATGAAATATCGACGGTCTTCAGCGTTCATGTGCGTTAATTCCACTATTTTTCCTTGTAAGACAAACTGATTACTACCATCAGGATCAATATTTGCAGAGGCGAGGGCATTAAGAATTTGTTGACGTGTGGATTTTTTTCCGTTCATCTTATACCCACCACCTCCCCCTCTTTTTATGGTTCGTGAGATTTCAAAGGTTTCGGTACCTCCTGGAAAGACATTTTCAGAATTGTCAAAATACATAGTCACTGATGCCCTTTGTGAAGGATTTTTGCCTCTTGATCCCGCAAAAATTAAATCTTCCAGACTTTTTGCCCTCATAGTCTTTTTACTTAGCCTTCCCAGAGCGAAACATAATGCATCTATGATATTTGATTTACCGGCGCCATTTGGACCAACTATACAGGTAAAACCGCTTGAAAGTTTGATTGTAACTGTTCGATCCCCGAATGATTTAAACCCAGTCATTGAAATTTTCTTAATATATGTCAAAATATACCTCAGTCTTTTCTTTTGTTAAAAAAATAGAGTTATTCCCATTATATATATACATGGAAAGTCAAATATTTAAAAAAGATTGAAGCCAGATTTGAATAACACAGCTTTCATAGTCTTTCTTGAAAATGGTTGGATCATAATCATATTATGGTGTTTTTTTCAAAAATAGTATCGATAAGTGCTTTTAGTTGATTGGGACTAATCATCATGAAGTAGGAATTATTATTTTTTTTACTATTTGGGCTATAAGATATAGTCTCCTGAATTTTTCTCTTTGAGGCCCTTAATATTCCAAGGTTAAGCATCTCTTCAAGAATAGATTGGAATTCATTACTGCATTTGGGATATTCTAACAATTCGCATGATATATAATATAAATCTTGCAATTCACTCAAAGTAATGTAATAACTCATTTTGGAGCTAAAATGGTTTGATAAATTATCTAAAAATAATACATTTAAGACATTTTCTTCAGAAATATAATTAAGCATGGTGAATTCATCATTTTGCAAGATGTGGTCAAAATGATTTTGACATAGTTCAATTAATTCAAAGTTCTTAATTTTATATTCACCCCTTATCAAGGGATATAAATCCCTTAGTATTTCAACACCTTTTCCCGGAACTGGTACATATTGTTCGAAGATTAGATCTGTTATGTAATGTATAAGGTCATTTTCAACCTCATGTGAAAATGCTAGTGAGACTCTTTGTTTTAAGATAGAGTAAAGTTCATTATAGGAAAAATAGGCTAATTTTTTTTTAAGGTCGAATTCTGAAAGTAGGTCAATTGTTGTAGGGCGCAGCATTTTATTTATTGTAAACAATGAAGTAATATTATTTTCTTTTCCAAGAAGTAGAAATTTTTTAAGGATTTCAGGTTTCAAATACTCTACATTTGAAAAGATAAAAATGAGATTGGATACACTTTTTTTGCAGATCAACTTAAATATATTCCATAAGTGCGATAAATCCGAATTTAAGAATGATTCATAATTAATATTAAGATTAGAGAGAGTTGTCATGTCAGATAAAAGAGAGAAAACCAATTCCTCAAAATTCTTTTCTTTACAATCAACACAGATTTTAAATATTTGATCTTCTTTACCCCTTCTATTAGCGAGATCATTTATAACTTTATTTGCTATTGCTTTTTTCCCAATTCCATTAATTCCTTGATAAAGAATGTTGAGGCTGAATTTATCTATAATTGAGTCTGTTAATATTGAGTATAGCGAATTTTGTTCCTTTGTTCGATAGAGTAGCTTAGGGGGGATAAATTCGGGATCGAATAATGCCTTTGGACCAATAGTATTAATAATATCTAATTTAAAAGTCATTTTCTTTAATATTTTTTTAATATTTATTTTTGGGATAAGTATTTAAACCCCACTGTGTGGGGTCATTGAAAGTAAAAATAAAAGTAGAAGTCTAAATATAAAAATCTTCTATATGCATCGAATGTACGTAAAATCTTAAAAAATTGCTAGAAAACGCAAATGAGAGTCAAAAATTGAATATTTACCTATTCAAAACTTTTTAATAAATTTTTCAGATTCTCTGCTAGAATTGGTAAGTATTCATAGGACATTGTTTTCACTTTTTTATTCAAACAAAGTGCTACCAGGTAAAAACGAGTATTACTAATATCAAGATTTCTAAGGAAAATTATTCCCTCTTTGTGGATATTAGATTTTTTATGGGGAAATTCAATATTAGTTACTATATCTACTGTATTGATATCCCATTCTTCAAGTTTTTCTAAAGCTCTTGTTAGTCGAGGGGCAATTTCTTCACATATTCTTTGATAATAAACATCTGTTGATCTACTGGCAATAATTAAACAATTCTGATCTAACAAGAGCGTAGCACTACTGTATGTTTTCCCCATATAGTCTTTTAATAATGTCTGAAACAATTTAGATTTATGAGTAGCGTAAAAAGTTCCATCAGAAAAAGCTTTTAAAAGTGTAGTTTCATCATAAATTGAGGTTGTATATATAGTATGTTTAAGATTTCCCACAAGTGAATTAATCTCGTTTTCTAATAATCTCTGATTCTCAAGTATCTCCTCATTTTTTCTAATATCAGGATCAAATTTATGGAGTAAAATTAGGAGCTGGAAATTCTCTAGATGATTAGAACTAACAATATTAACCACATCTTTTAGGTAAATTAGAGCTTCTTCAAATTTTTTTTTTGATTGAATATCAATAACATAAAAGATAGATTGCATTTCAGTGAAATACTTGGTCTTTTCATCAAGATATATCTTCCTGTATATACTTTGCCCCCCTAAATCCCATCTTGTAATATGTATTCCTAATAAGGAGTCAGTATAAAAAGATCTTTTAGCTTTAATTGTAGGCTTAACTGTAGGTAATAGACTAAATTTCCTATCTAAAAGTAGTAAGATTGAGGTCTTTCCTCCTTCTTCTAAACCCAAAAATAATACTTTCTGCAGCTCTTTTAGATTCTTCATTTTTATTAAAGTTTAGTATGTATTTACTTTTCTAACTACAATATCTTTCATATTAACTTTTTCACTTAAACGTATTTTTCGGAGTTTTTGAGGGTACTCTAAATCAATATCATCAATTATAAACCCACTTGAATCATATGGGCCCTCAACAAGTTTTAATTTAGATGGTGATACATTCCCCTTTAAAAAGGATATAATTTTGCTGTTTCCTGGAAACTTTCTATCCAGATAATTACCAACAGCATTGCAAGCTACGATTGGTACACGATTTTCAAGTGCACGAGCCTTTAAATACACCTCCCAATTTGATATTCCATCTTCCCTTATTTGAGTGGGGGAAAATAAAATATCTGCACCGTTTTCTACAGCTATTCGAGGGGTTTCAAAAAAAGCCATATCGAAACAGATAAGGATGGCAAAGAATTTCGAATCTTTCAACTTATATAAGTTTAACTCATTGGATGCTTGAAATTGCTCTTGTTCATAAGAATATAGGTGGATTTTATCTTGTCGACCGATCTCATTCCCATTCTCATCAAAAAAATAACTAGTAATAGCAGGTTTTTCTGCTTTTTTTCTCTGTTCCCAAATCCCGCCCGATATAATTTTAACACTGTATTTACTTGCGAGATTTTTAATGAAAGAATAATCTTTACCTCGTTCATTTTGAAAATTTCTTGAT
Source organism: Promethearchaeota archaeon (assembly GCA_016839845.1). Next base: position 274 of record JAEOTL010000109.1, on the reverse strand, counting down.
GAATTTTGAGAAAAAGGAACCCAACGTTCAGGCAAACAAACAATTTCACAAGTACGGTGTGTGTTGAGTAACTGCTTTAAAAGGTGTTCAACTTCAAGATAACATTTTTCTCTACTTTGATGGATACGTGATTGAATGCATGCTACTTTCATTTCTAGGAATGATTTGATATGTTTTTTTTATTTATTTGCTCGATAATTTCAAATATTTCATTCAAATTTAATATTTCAAAATTTGGTTTAAACTCCCCTTTTTCTATGAGGGTAGAATTTAG
>JAEOTL010000295.1 GCA_016839845.1 Promethearchaeota archaeon | reverse complement strand
GAATGTTTTATTTAGAAGACCTGCTTCGGAAGGCTTAGAATCCATTCCACCTTTGTGTTTGCAAGCACATTTGGACATGGTTCCTGCAACTGATTTACCAGATGGATTTGATTTTTTGAAGAATCCGATACAACCTCATATTCAAGAAGATAAAAAGTGGGTAGACGCAATAGGAACGAGTGTTGGGGGTGATGATGGAATTGGGGTTGCTCTTGCTTTAGCATTATTGGTGGATACCTCAGTAACATATAAACATGGCCCATTAGAAGTTCTTGCAACAGTAGAGGAAGAAGTTGGGTGTTTTGGTGGTAAGGAACTCGGGGTAGATCAACTTAACATGCATAATACCAAATATATGATCAATTTGGATGGGACATGGACGGGTACAATTGGATATGGGAATGCTGCGGGAGGTAGTATATTTTTCATCAACAAATTTAAAAGAATACCAAAAGATGATGATTCTTATAAATATTTGCATCTCTCTGTATTGGGATTAATGTCTGGACATCCTGGTAGTCAAATCCATCTCCCCCGTGCGAATGCGATAAAAATTATATCCAGAATACTTACTCATGTTTCCCAAGAAATAGAAATAGAAATAGGCAATTGGAACGGAGGAAGCCCATCTATTATTGCAAAAACTAGTGATGTAATGATAAGGGTGAAAAATGAAGATTATGCTAAAATTGAGAAATTATTATCGAAAGTTAAACAGAATATTCTTCGCTATTATCAAAATCAGGAAGAGGAATGGCAGTTTGAGCCTAATATGGAAATAGAATGGACGGATACTCAACCTGTTAAGGCTTTTTCTATTACAGATTCGAAAATAATAATCTCAACTTTAAATATCCTCCCTCATGGCCCAGTAGAGATATCTCCTTATTCTCTCAATAAATTATATGCTATGTACCTTTCTGGTAAGCCTGTAGAAATTTCAGATAACGTCACATTATCTAGCAATCTTCAAATAGTTAAATCTCAAGCTAATAAAATTGCGATTACAATACGTTTTCAAGGGAATGATAGCGAGGAATTTGAACGACTTTTTCATATTCTGAAACAAATAGGAGAGATTACAGATTGGAATATCGAGTATTCAGAATTTCGGCCAGCTTGGAATTCATCTAAAAATTCCAACTTTGTCCAATTCGTAAAGGAACAGTATAAGAATCGATATGAAGCATTTAAGTTAGATTCTCCAGGATTAGGCTCTAATCATATCAATCTTTTCCGTTTTCATTGGGGGATGGAAACCTCTTATTTTCCAGAAAGGATACCCGGAATAAATATGGTGTCCATCGGACCGGATGTTCAAAATACTCATACACCAAGAGAAAGAATTCATATTCCGAGTGTAGAGCTGCTGTATAACATTCTCAATGATACTCTAAAGAATTTTAATTCAATGTTCTAACTCTCGATTTTGAGTATTGGTTTCATTTTATTTAGTTGATAAATTATCATTGGTAATTATATAGAAAAAATGAAAAAAGTTGTCTAAATTGAGTGATAATATAGTAAAATTGGTTCCCGGTTTTTAACCATCTGACACAGGGAAGATTATGATTAAAGGTAATTATCTTACAATGCTTCAAAAATTTTTATTCTCTTGCTATATAGTATTTTCTAATAGTTTTATATATAAAACAGGTTACTTATATCCTAGACTTCAGGAAAAATGTAGTTAACGCTCTTGGGTGATTTACTAATTGAATATTATTATTACCTTAACTTATTTCCATCCCATAATTGGACCAATAGTTTTTTACTCATTTCCGAAAGAGGCGTTAGAAGAGGATTTAAAGGCCCAAATAACCAATTTCATGGACCAGCAACTTAAAGAAGGCTTTTTCAGGCATTCTTTTGAAAATTTTTACTCATTGAATTATTATTCTAGCATCTATTCAGATTGGGGTAGAGGTAATAAAGAGTTGTTAATGTTTTCAATAATCCTTGAGCAACAGACTACAGAAGTAAATGAAAAAATTATAGAAAATCTACTTATCGAATTTTCAGAAACTTTTCAATCAAATCAAGAGATTTTTATGGGTTTTTATATAAACGATATAGATCGGCATGTAGAACAGGTAGAACTTATTATGAAAAATAATGGTTTAATTAAATCGGGAGTAAAGAATTTATATGGGGCAGTTACTGAGAAGACACAAGAAAAAACCGAAGAAGAAAAGATGGCATATCTAATAAACAATGAGCATATCTATAAAACTTTAGAAAAACTCTCAGAAAGTCCTGTAGAACTGGAACAATTAAGAGAATGGGTTATTGAACATTTCCCTAATGAAGTTTTTGAAGAAATAATCGATCCGTTGGTTGAGAAACAGATTATCATCATAAATCAAATTGGATTAGTAGAAAAGTACGTAATTCTATTAAAAGAAGTAAAAGTTGAAAGAATTCCTCCTGATAGCGTTATAGAGTATATCGATGACAAACCTGAGTTAATGGATTCGTGGCTTCCTAAAGTTCAGAAATATTTCAGTGAATATGAAAAAAAAGATGAAGAAGAGTTAAAAAAAGATTCCTATAGATTATTTCAAATTATGGCAGATTCAAAAAAGTATAATATTCTTTCTGAATTGCGCAATGGACTAATTTCAAGAAAGGAATTACCTAACTTAGTAACTAAAAGGTCTCTTGATTCTCTTTTGGGAAATATTGAATATTTAAAGGATTATGATATTATCGAAGAATTAATTTACAATAATGAAAGATATGTTGTTTTAAAAACAGATCTACGTATAACAACTGCCTTTCCAGAATGGATGAAAAAATTGTTGCCAAAATCTTGAGTGAAATTGAAATTCATACATTTTCACCAAGTCCAGAATTAGCAAGCATTAATCTTGTTAAAGCTTCGAAAGTTTCTTCCACATTTTCACCTGTTCTCGGGCTACATTCTATAAAACCATCAACAGCTCTCGACTTTGCGATTTTAACTGCTTCTTCCGGAGAAATTTGCCGATCTTGTTCGAATCCTGAAACTAAACCCACAACGATAATGGGAAAAATGTCTTCATGTCTCATTTCTTTTCTAACTACCATCAACCAGTCATCAATATGTGCTAGGGTACTATAGTTTGTGATATCATACAAAAAAAGAGCCCCATTTGCACCCCGAACATACGTTGGTAATAAAAATCTAAACCTTTCTTC
>JAEOTL010000108.1 GCA_016839845.1 Promethearchaeota archaeon | reverse complement strand
CTTTCTTGAAAGATAGATGCTCTCTCTGTAATTTTTTTATGACAAATACTGCAATAAAGAGAATGATGTGGTTTTTTAGAATCTACAATCATACTTCCTCTTCTTCCCCATTCTATTTAAATGAAAAATAATTGAGATCAGAGGAGTACAAATCCGTTTCCTTGTATGATATATTTATATGCTTGCATAGAATTCTCATTATGTATGGTGAGATTATGGATAGATGATTTATATGTTCTCGTCAATATAATATGAACATGGCTAATCCGGTCATAAAGCTTATAAAAAAAAGGTTTTGAAACATTTAATTGAGGTACAAAGGTATTTTCATGGAGGAGGATAAGATGTGTATTATTTCTTTGACAAAACATAATGAGGGGGAGTAAAAGATTCTCATAAAAGTTATCTTGGAGATTTATTATCTGTTTTATATCACGTATTCGCGAAATTTCGTAGCGTAAGTGATGAGAAATATTATCTACCACAATATATCGAAGATCAGGGGGAAGAATTGAATCCTTTTCTGACAAGTGGTGCAAAGTATCCAGAAACACTCCGTATGAGTTGATATATGAACTCTGGGGCGTTAAGTAAATGTGTTGCTTCAGATATTCTAATCTTTCAGGGAAATTATAAAACAGTTGAGTAAGTCTTTTATGAGGAAACTTCTCACTAGCTTGCACCCATATACATGAACCAAAAAAAGGGAGTTTACCTGCAAGTAAGTTTCCCACCAAATATTGTGCCAACGTAGTTTTTCCAGTTCCCGCTTCCCCAGAGATAGAAATTAAAGTATCAGTAAGAAAAACTCTAAATAACTCCGCAAGCGCTTGATCCTGGTAGGCCATATACTATTCATCCAATAATTCTAAAATTTCATCATGTACTTCATTAATATACATGTCCTCCTCATGGTGATCATTTTGATTTGATGAGTCAGAGGAATTTGGGTTAGATAATTGCTGGATCATCATAAGAGTAATAATATCATCTAAATTAGATTCATGTTCAAGGGAATTCCCCCCAAAGAATCGCATTAGTCCTTTTCTTGGTGAGCCCGATTTTTTTGATCTAACCAGAAGAAATATTGCTATGAATATTCCAATTAAAATGGCAGTAAATACCGGATTCGTCTGCCAATACATTACAATGGCAATTAAGACCACAATATAACACAAACTTTTCATTCCCATAATATTCACTCTCCTAAATATTCTTCTTGAAGATTTACCATTCGGCGAGGTTTATACCGTTTACGGATAAATCGTTTGTATGGTAGTTGTCCTACTTTCTTGAATTGATGAGATCGTATTTTTTGATAGAAGACTTGAATCCCGACTACACTATATTTTAAAACAAAGTAGTTTCCAGCAATAGCCAAATAATAGTAAAAATCAAGAGTAAAATAGAATCTTGATATTGCGAGAAAACCCCATAGGATTAACACTGAAAGAGCAACCAGTAATATTTGATAAAGAGAATGCAAAATATCCTGCTTAAATGCCCATGGAAGGTTGCGAAAATCAGGTGAAGAAGGATTGGCAGTAAACAAAATGGAAAGCCCAAAGAATGCAAAGCCAATCCGAATCAGTGGATGGAACAATGAACTGAACACTACTTCTAAACAGAGGAAAATTAGCCACGTTCCTATATATAAGGGGGCAAAAACTATCAAAAAAGTCTGTAAAAAACTACAGGGCTTACTTAAGACACTCCCTCTGGGGCTTCTTTCTCCCCTTCCACCCCTCCATTTAACATTTATCCCCCGGGGTTTGATTCCCACTGCTAAATTCATAATATAATGACTAAGCTCGTGAACAATTACACCGATAAAGAATAATCTTAGAATAATCGGGTAGAAGGGACCTAAGATATGTTCCTTCAATACACTTCGTAATAAAAACACAAGTATGAGGATTATTAGAAATACTAATGGTTCTTCTAGCATATTTTCCATTGGGTTTAAATACATATAAATGAAAAAAATGAAGATACGCAAGAAATTGTCAATAAAAAATAGGATGATTTCGGTATCAGCACCAAGATCAGCATAAGAACGCTGAAAATTTGGAATTTGTTGGCGAAATGTATTAAGAAAGACCCCTCAAAATCCCCTCCGTTCTAACACTCTTTAAAAAGCCCTTGAACTACAATTTCTTCTAGATCCCAAAATGGTCTCTGTAAGATTAAATTTAAACAAAAAATTTTACCCAAAAATTAAAAATTTTTGTTGGAGAGAAGGAGCTCTTTTCTCTTAAATTTTGATCAGAACCATTAGATTTAAAAAGCAAACTCCGTCCTATCTTCATTTGTTTTAAGAAATTTCGTATTAATATATTAAAATAGTGAGTAAAGTTGGCAACCCATAATACCCTTAGAAATGAGTCATTTTCTCTAGAATTCCCTCGGTTACTCTGCGATATATGCGGTTCGGATAATATTGCAGACACTAGTGAGGGATATGTATGTAAAAACTGTGGAATTGTTTTAGAAATTCAGAAATTACAGTACAACAGACCCTATAATGCTGATCTTCTTCAATATGCTAAAGGTCTGGGTCGAACTCAGATAGGTAATAAGATGGAACGGTTCACCTCCCCGCATTCCAAGAATTTGAAACGATTAAATCAGTATAACAACACCCGTGATCATGATAAAACGGTTACTGATACTGCTCGTCGAGAATTTTCTCGAATTTTAAGTATCTTAGGGTTAGATGATCATGAAACTATAAAGGAGATGTGCATACTCAAATTTACGGAAATTCGCTCCCGAATCCGACCAGGGACAAAATTTAGAAACACAGAAAAGCTCTCAGCAATAATTCTCTATTTTTGCTCTAAAATTAAGAGGATCCCCATTAATCCTGCGGCATTAATTGAAGCTTCGGAGTTGACTAAGAAAGAGTTCAATGCATTTTTGTTTCAGGTAAGTAAGTTTTTTCCCGAGTATAGTAATTATCGAAGACAAAAATATATTGTACAGAGACTTCTCGAGGTTACCGAGCACTTTGGTCTTGAGATGTCTTTTTATCACCTTTCTAAAAAAATACTTTTTCGATTTTGGGATGGGATTAAAAATACTACTGATAATGTTATTGCTGGTCTTGTGAGTTCTATAGCCATTCTTTGCGCATACAAAGAGTATATAAGTGTAAATGCTATCTGTAAGCGATTAGGAATACGTATGAGCACAATTCAATCTCAAGTTAGGAAAAAATTCTTCGAGCAGTTTAGTGTGGTAGAATTTGTAAGTTTAGTGAAATCTACAGATAAATTAAAAGAGATAATGACTCGTTTAGGTATTATCGAACCCTCAGAGAATGAATCTACAAAAAATTCTTCGGAAGAGGAAATTTCTGACATAATAGAGATCCAGTTCGGAAATGCGGTAAGGGTATATAATAGTGAGTACGATTTCGAGTATTATTGCTTTGCAACGTCTGGAAGAGAAGACAGTTTAAACGTAATTTATGTTAAAATTTACGGCTCCCCCTTAATTTTTGAAAATGAAATTCCCCCTGAAAATTCCAAAGAAAATCTGGTGGAGTTGGAAGTGTTTAAGTATTACTCATCAAAAGATCCCCCTCGAGATCCTACTTGACAATTTCCATGAAGTAAAACTACTATTCCTCCTAATTTTTCGGGATCTAATCCTTTTTTCTTCATTTCAATTTGTGTAGTTACTAAGGCTCTCTAATTTTTTGTTTATAAAGGATGAGTAAAACTAAGAGTAATCATACCACATTTAATAAACCCTCATGAAAAATTCAAAATATATATTTTTACTCATATCTTGTTGTATCTCGCTTGCTTTCATCTCTAGTTCCCCGTACGCAATAACAACCCCCAATAGCTCTTACGAATTATTCGATTCCTCGACTTTAAGTCAAGCGTTAAATGTTAAAAAAAACAATTTTACGGAAAAAACTTACTTTCCAGAATACTATCAATCCTCTATTCACTCGACATATTATGCCTTGTATATTTTAGAAGCTATCGGTAAGTTTGATAATATCGATATAGAAGCATACTCTACATACTTTTTGTCTTTTTATGATGAAGTATCACAGAGATTCATTGATGAGTACGCACTCAGATATTTAGATATGGATCCTCTTTTTGCATATTATCCTTACACCTCTCTTCTCGAGATAAATTGTTATGCAGTACTTTCATTAGACTTGCTCAATTCCCTTCATCTCATTGATATTTCTGAAATGATCGACTTCATTTGGAGCTGTTATAATCCAAATTCAGGTGGTTTTTTGGGTCAACCTTATTCACCCACATTACCTCAAGAGTTCCAGGTATCAACTGCGGATAATACATACTATGCAGTTAAAACATTAGATCTATTAATGGATTCGTGGGATGATAATCTTTCAGAGAAAGACTCCATTATAACTTTTTTAAACTCCCTACAATCAACTAATTCTTACAAAGGTCATTTCGGAGGATTTTACAATGATCTGGATGACAATCTCTCTACTTCACGTATCACAGAGCCAAACATTTTAAGCTCATATTACTGTATTAAAAGCCTTGAGTTATTTAACTTGATAAGTACTGTTAGGATCCCCGATTTTCACCTTTTTCTTTCACATGCATACAACGATCAGTTTCACTACTTTGAAATGAGATACGGCTGGATTATAAATAATAGCAATCTCGTAGCAACCTCCATGGGATTGGAATTAGCGGAGATTACAGAATTTTCAAACGTTAGTCGGGAGAATGTAATAGAATTTATTCTCACTAATCGAAATGAATTTGGAGTATGGAATGTGGCTACAAAGAGTGGTTACCATGAACTTACACCCATATACCTCATTACTCGTTCCCTGTATAATGTAGGGGAGCTCCAACCACTCCCTCTCAATGATCTCACAATGATAGAAAATTGCTTGTTACAACTTTATAGAGGTTATAACGGGGGATTTACATTACTTTCAGAAGACTACACTTCTCTAAAAACCATGAATAGTATTGTAAATTCATTTTCTTCATTCAATAAAATCTCTGATTTATCTATTCCGGATCTATATAATCAAATTGAAGAATGCGTTTTGTACGATTACACGCATTCAGATTCCTTTCGAGGATTCAAAGCATTTATAAATGACAAGGACGGTTATTCAGTTTCAACCTATCCTATAGAATATTATAACTTCGGTAATAACACCCTTATTAAGCGCTTGAGTACCCAATATTCACACAAATCCTTGTTTTTTGGATTAAATACACTGAGAAAACTCTATAAACTAGATGATTTTGATGCAAAGTATGACCTCCTCCCAATTATAGATGAGGTTTTAGAAGCCCAATTTCTTCTTGATGGAGACCCAAATAATGGTGCATTTCTCCCACATTTTGACTGCAATCTTTGGCCGATAGAATATCAACAAAAAAGTATGTTCTTGGAGTATTCGTATTATGCGATACGGTCTTTAACATTACTAACTAATTATCTAGGTATTGATCTGGTAATAGATACGGATCTTAATATCAATGCATTAAAATCCTATATAATGCGAAATATTGTCGAAACAGAAACCACCCTCTATTATGATCCTGGCTATAGTGATAATCCAACTACAATTTTGCAAAACACCTATTATATGGTATATATCTTACAACAAATAGGGCAGTATACCCTCGATACAGCTAAACTATCATCATTTATGCTTAATACACTTGATTATTCCAATGTGTTAACGCTTTACTATTCATATAAACTCGGGAACCAACTCGATTATCAATTTAAGTTTAATTTTCAAGAAGTGCAGAATTTATTTGAACAAAGTTTCTCACCAACCTTTTATGATTTTTTTGTTACTCCCTCCCACGAACTAATTGATCAAGAGGTTTTTGGATTCATTTGTGAAATGCTTAATTTTCTTCCATACTATATCGAAAGTTCACTTCAGAACAAAGACTCTATACTATTAAAGACCTCTTTCCCCTTAGCGTTGGTGCTCATCATAATTCCCGGGGGGATATATTTTCTTTCTACAAAACAGTTGCATAAAACACGGAGAAAGCGAACCCTCTAATGTTTTTATCTTTTCCTTTTTTTCTTTTTAAGTATCAAAAAAATAATATACGTAATGATTTCAGGAACTCCTAAACAGATCCATGGACAACCCAGCAATAAGAAGGTTTTTCGGAATTTATTTAAAATTCTTGAAATTCTTGAGGAATTTAAGAGTCACTATGATAAAAAACTCAATTTTTCGAAACTGGCCACATTACTAGATTTGAGCCCCTCTGAATGTGAGACCATTATTAACTTATTGGTCTATTTTCAGGACCTTTTCACCCACGTGTTCACGAATTTTAAATTAAAAACTCAGATCGAAAATAACCAGTTCTATCTCTATACAGAACCTACTCGGAATAAAATCTACCAAGTTCTTACTAAGTCCCACATTAAACTAATAAATGACATTATATATACATTTAAGAATGTTAAGCGAGGACAAGGCTATTCTTTAGAATCTAATAGATGTGAACTGGTAAAGAATGTTAAACTTTTGTTGATGGAACATCCCTACTTATTTGAGAAAGGAGAAAATGGTTTCATTTATCCTTCCAAGGTGGGATTGGAATTGGGAGAACTTCTTTTGATTTATACAAAAAGTAATAAAGAGTTTGAACATCTCAAAATTGAAAATTATGTATTTGTGGTAATTGATGATGAGTGAGATCCAAGAAGAACCTACCAACAATAATCTAAAGGGTAATATAAAAAATATCGAATTTCGGGAGTATCAACTCACAATTGCCGAACAATGTGCCCATGTAAATTCCTTAGTAGTTCTCCCGACAGGATTAGGAAAAACAATCATTGCAGTCCTTGTTGCGGGACACGTACTAAAAGAATTCCCTAAAGATAGTAAAATAATCGTACTTGCTCCCACGCGTCCTTTGATAAACCAGCATTTTGAAACTTTTTCTAAATTTCTTCGCTACTCTCCTGAGAAGTTTTCTATTTTGACGGGAAAAACAACCCCAGAAAAACGGGTTGAGTCCTTTTCAGAAAATCAGTTCCTTTTTTATACACCTCAAACGTTGCGAAATGATTTAGTTAACCAGAAATACACTTTAGAACATACTGCTCTTATAGTATTTGATGAAGCACATCACGCTTCAGGGGAATATCCTTATGGATTAATTGCAGATACATTCACAGAACAATGTCCTGATGGAATTATTTTAGCTCTTACTGCTTCCCCAGGAGCGTCAAAGAAGAAGGTCACATTGCTCTGTGAAAACCTTCATATCAATCCCGAGAACATTCATATAAGAACTAGAAAAGATCAAGATGTAAAAACCTACATTAAGCCGATGGATGTATATAAGGTCGGGGTGACTCTCACTGCTCTTATGGATCAGATCTATAAAGCATTAACAATTATTTTAGAAGAACGTCTGCAGTATCTTTCTCAACTCAATTTTCTTCCTGCTAATTCAGAAATTCTTCATACTAAGATCATTCGGAAAGATCTACTAAAGCTTAATGGGGAATTGGTAGCCTTTTTAAAAAGTAGGGAAGATAAGACTGGTCTTTATACTGCTTTATCTGTCAATGCTCAATGTCTTATCCTATATCATATGCTCGAATTAGTGGAACAGCAAGGTTTGGATGTTCTTCTCTCCTATCTGGAAAAAGTATTTAAAGACGCAAAACGAAAGACTAGTTCAAAAGCAGTAAAAGTTTTAGCCTCTGATTACCGCATACGTCAAATCTTTCTCGAATTAAAGAAAAATAGTGATATTACCCCTAAGTCTTTGGTTCATCCCAAATTTCAGGCATTAGTAAAAATACTAGTTGATGAATTAAATACTAATCCAAGTGCCCGTATCCTTGTGTTCGTAAAATTACGAGAATCCGTTAAAAATATTGTTGAAAATCTCAAAGTTATCCCTCCTATTAAACCAATTAGGTTCGTGGGACAAGCAACTAAGTCTCAAGAAGATAAGGGATTATCACAAAAACAACAGATCGAAATCTTAGATCAGTTTAAAGAAGGCAAGTATAATGTTTTAGTGTCGACTAATGTAGGTGAAGAGGGGCTTGATATTGCCGAATGTGATCTTGTCATTTTTTATGACGTTGTCGCTTCAGAAATTCGACTTATTCAGAGAAAAGGACGTACTGCAAGACACAGGGAGGGAAAAGTTATCATTTTATATTGTAAGGGCACCCATGATGAGACATATCTACGAATTGCTTTAAATAAGTTAAAGAAAATGAACATAACTCTTAAAAACCCCATTAACCCCAAGGACTCAGAGTTAAAAGAAAATAAAATAATCCCCCCCATTCCAGAGAAAAGGGATCAAATTGATGTTAAAGATCAAGAGATTCATCACGTTAAAAGGGGACACCAAACAAATCTAACTACATTTGTACGACCATCAAAAAGAGAAGATATACCAAAACAACAAGAGAGCAGTGTGAAAATAAGTAAAGATCTGCCGATTAAATTTGGACTACGTAAACAGTTCTTAAAAGACTCTATTGATTATACCATTGTTGATTCTGATTTAGATATCGTTTTACTAAACAAGGTATTAATTCAGTTGTATTTACCTCATGTAAAT
>JAEOTL010000294.1 GCA_016839845.1 Promethearchaeota archaeon | reverse complement strand
TCTTTTTTTTATTCTTTTCATCAAAAAAATGACATGGAAATTCATAATTTTTTAATTATTTGGTGAGTAGTTAATTATATAAATCCTAAAATCAAGAATTATATCAAATTCATTATCTATTATGATGTGAAAAGAATGTCGAGTGGTAAAAGAATAACGGGCGGAGATGTATTAATAAAGAGTCTTCTAGAAGAAAAAGTAAAGTACATGTTTGGTATTACTGGAGGACAATTATTAAGCATGTATGATGCTGTGTATCGTTGGGGACGAGAAAAAGGAATTGATACAGTAATGTTTCGTCATGAACAGGCTGCGGCTCATGCAGCAGATGCTTGGGCTAGATTGACCAACCAACCAGGAGTATGTTTTGGAACTGTTGGTCCAGGAGCGACACATCTTGTTCCTGGAATTGGGGCTGCTTGGAGTGATAGCATTCCTGTAGTAGCTATCGTACCTCAGGTTAACCTTGATCTGGTTGATGTATTTACCTTACAAGGAAATTTGGATCAAGTAGGTTTATTTAAACCGATTACCAAATATCAAAAAACTGTGCGAGAATTAAAAAATATTCCAAATGCAGTTCAAAAAGTATTCCGGGAGGCAACGGGAGGACGTCCTCAACCAGTATTGTTAGAAATTTTTCCAAATGCTCTATCCGATCGAGTAAAAGAGGAGGAAGTCCCAATCCTTAAAACAGAACAATATAGAGCTCTAATCAAACCCTCTATTAATAGCAAACTCATTAAGAAATCCTTAGAACTGTTACTCAATGCTGAAAAACCTATAATTGTCTCGGGTGGGGGTGTCATGAGGGCAGGGGGCTGGGATGAGTTAAAAGAATTTGCAGAATATTTCCAAATCCCCGTTATTACGTCAGTAATGGGAATTGGAACAATGGAGTTTTCTTCAAAAAGCTATATAGGAGTATCCATGACTAGCAGTGGTTTTCAAGCATCGAGTCAAGCTGATGTAGTGCTAGCATTAGGTGTTAAGTTTGGGTTTTCCCTAGGGCATGGTAGACCACCAGCGTGGGGTAAATCCCAGAAATTGATTCAGGTTGATATTGATCCATCGATAATTGGGCGAGCTAAGCCAATTACTCTGGGTATTGAAGGAGACTGCAAAATGTTTCTCAAACAATTACTTGAGGAAGCAAAAAAAACAGAGAAAGTCGAAACAAGAGAATGGTTGGATTCACTAAGTGAAAAAAGAAATAGTATAGTGGAGTCAAGGAAGAAAGTAGCTGCAACTGATGAAATCCCAATAGATTCTAAAAGAATGGTTAAGGAGGTTTTTGAGTTTATGGACGAAGATGCTGTTTTGATTCTTGATGCTGGTAATACGGCGTTTTTTGCTCTAGAACAAATTGATTTTTATAAACCCAGAAAACCTCTTTCATCTCTTCAAGCCATTGGAATGGGACATCTTGGAGTATCAGTCCCCTATGGGATTGCTGCAAAATTGGCGAGACCAGACAAACAAGTAATTTCAATCTCGGGAGATGGCGCGTTTATGATGAATGTTCAAGATCTCGAAACCGCTGCACGGCTTGGTTTGAAAAATTTAATCTACGTTATAGGAAATAACAGTACATGGGGTATGATCAAAATGGGGCAAGAATATGGGTATCAAAAACGTTATATAGATGTAGATTTTCCTGAATTTGACTTTGGAAAATGCGCTGAAGGGTTTGGATGCTATGGAGAAGTTGTTACAGATCCCAATGAGATTAAACCCGCTCTTGAACGAGCTAAAGCATCAAATAAACCAGCAGTAATAGATATCAGGGTTAAATATTCTGTACCGGACGTCCTAATATTAATGTTCTCATTAGGAATTTATTTTGATTAAACAATGTTATTTTGAAAAAAAAAGGTGAAAATTTTGACAGAAGAAAAAAAGATGATAAATGGGGGAGATGTTTTAATAAAATGTCTCCTCCAGGAAAATGTAAAATATATGTTTGGGATACCAGGTGGACAATTTCTTAATATGTATGATGCTATATACAAATGGGGGAAGGAAAGCGGGATAGAAACTATCCTTTTTCGTCACGAAGTAGCTGCTGCACATGCCGCTGATGCGTGGGCAAGGGTTACCAATACACCCGGTATTTGTTTTGGAACAGTAGGTCCGGGGGCATTGAATCTAATTTCTGGAATAGGCGCTGCGTGGGCAGATAACATCCCAGTGATTGCCATTGTACCTCAGGTAAACTCTAAATTTCAAGATTCATTTACATTACAGGGGAATCTTGATCAAATCACGATGTACAAGCCTATTACTAAATATCAGAAGAGTATACGTACACTAAAAGATATTCCTAATGCGGTTCAAAAGGTATTTAGGGAAGCTACAGGGGGACGTCCTCAACCAGTTTTATTAGAAATTTATGAAGATGCTTTCCTTGAGGAAATAGAAGAAAAAAGATTAGAAATTCAGGGATTTGAAAGATATAGGGCATTAGAAAAGCCAGGGATTAGTTCTGATTTAATCATAAAATCTCTTGATCTCCTTTCTGAAGCTGAACATCCTCTAATTATAGCTGGGGGAGGAGTAGCTCGTGCAGAAGCGTGGAATGAATTAAAAGAATTTGCCGAATACTTGCAAATTCCTGTAATAACCTCAGTAATGGGGATAGGAACGCTTACAAATACATCGAAATGTTTAATGGGCTCATCAGTGGCAGGAATAGGATTGAAGGCAGCCCCTGAGGCCGATGTGATCTTAGCTCTTGGAACAAAATTTTCTTATATTTTGGCTCATGGGGAAGAACCGTTTTGGAAAAATACTCAGAAATTAATACAAGTTGACATTGATTCCTCCATAATTGGGAGGGCAAAGCCATTGGCTTTAGGCATTATAGGTGATGTTAAACAATTCTTAATTCAAGCACTTGTGGAGATTAAAAAGTCGGACAAAATAGAAAAGAGAGAATGGCTCGAAGAACTTGTGGTCATACGACAAAAAACTATTGGAAAAATAAACAAAAAAGCCATGAGAGATAAGCTCCCAATGATGCCGAAACGATTGATTAAAGAATTGTTAGAAGCAATTGATGAAGATTCAATTCTTATCATCGATGGTGGAGATATCGCTGCGAGTACAGTTGAACAGATAGATTTTTATACTGATAGAGCACCCCTTTCGACCCTACAAGCAGTAGGTATGGGACAATTAGGCACTGCTGTCCCTTATGGTATTGGGGCTAAATTAGCGAAACCGGATAAACAAGTAGTAGCAATAACTGGTGATGGTTCTTTTATGATTAATGTGCAAGACTTAGAAACCGCTGCTAGATTAAATTTGAAAAACCTGATTTATGTAATCGCTAATAATAGTGCTTGGGGTATGATTAAATCTGGTCAAAAATTATTTATGGGTAATAGATACATTGATGTTGATCTCCCAGACTTTGATTTCGCTAGATGTGCTGAAAGTTTTGGATGTTACGGAGAAGTGATAACGGATCCTAATGAAATAAAACCCGCCCTCGAACGAGCAAAAAACTCGGGAAAACCAGCAGTATTAGATGTTAAAGTCGATTTTAATACTCCCGACGCTACAAAATTAATGGGGAGTATGGGAATCCTTTAATTCTTTTTTTTAATCTTTAATTAATTTAAAAATTCAATAGAAGTGTGAAGTGTGTTTGTTTGAAAGGAGCAGTTTTTGAAGGGAAACATAAAATTTCTATTCAAGATGATTTAGAAAAACCTAAAATTAAACATGATGAGGTTTTAATCAAGGTCAAAAGAGTGGGTATATGTGGAACTGATATCGGTTCGTATGAAACTGGAGGGCCTTACCTACCTAATAAAATAATTGGTCATGAATTTTCTGGAGAAATTGTAGAAATCGGTGCTAGTGTAAAACGGCTGAAAATTGATGACAGAGTTACCGTAAATCCTCAGATTGTTTGTGGAGAATGTTATTATTGTATCCATCATCATGAAAATATGTGCAAATTACAAAATTATTCACTTGGAACAACTGAAAATGGCGCTATGCGTGAATTTGTCAATGTTAGAGGAGATAGAATCCATAAATTACCAGATAATGTCTCCTTCGATAGTGGTGCTCTTGTTGAACCATTATCTATAGCGCTAAACGCTGTTCAAGAATCTGGTTTTACGATAGGGGATTCTGCAGCAGTTATCGGTGCAGGTACCATAGGGTTAATGGTGATACAGGTTTTAAAGGTTTCGGGAGCAAGCAAAGTCTTTGTTTTAGAACCCGTTGAATCAAAACAAGAAAAATCTCTTGAGTTGGGAGCAACAAAAGTATTTACTCCAAATGCTTGGAATAAAGTCCGTAGATTAACAGATAAACTCGGGCCTGATCATGTCTATGATTGTGTAGGGTTATCAACCACAGTTACTACAGCACTTTCCTTAGTAAAAAAGGGAGGTACTATTAGTTTAATTGGAATGCATTCAAAAACACTCGATATTAATAATGCGTTATTATTCACAACAAACAATATAACGCTAAAAGGTGTATATGGTTATACACAAGATGTCTATCAGACTTCGATAAACTTACTAGAACAAGAACGGATCAACAGTGAGACTATTATTACAAGTCATATAGGAATTGATGAGGTTCCCAAAATGTTTGAAAAGCTAGCAAATCCTCCTCATGGTGAGCTTAAAGTAATTGTTGATTTTGATTAATTATTCTATTTATTATTTCTTTTTTGAAAAACTATTTTAATAATTTGAATTACTATTTACTATAATTCAAGTTGTATAAGGGTTTGAAATGAACATTGAAGATTTGACAGAAGTTCTTTATGAAAAAGAGGAAACCGGGATATGCACTCTAACTTTTAATATCCCAAAAAGACGAAATGCCCTTTCCTATGTTACCTTTTTAGAAATTGAAACGGTTATTGATGACATGGAAAAGGATGATAATGCTAGAGTTCTCATAATAACTGGGTGTAAAGAGGCTAATGCATTTTCCTCAGGGGGATATTTCAATATGAAATATGTGACTTCAATACCCCCTGAAATTATGAAAGATGTTGATTTAATGGATATTGCACAAAAAAAGCTTTGTATGCGAT
>JAEOTL010000293.1 GCA_016839845.1 Promethearchaeota archaeon | reverse complement strand
TCCCATATATATTTTAGAGAGTTAAAATCACTATTTGTATCGTTACTCGTTTCTGCACTAAATTCGATAGGTGAGTGCGTAGTAAAGGGTCCGATTTGGCTAATTGTAAACATTGCATTAGGAATCATGTTGTGAACTTTAATTAACGTCGTTTTTCTGCTAATAGTTCCTTGAGAATCGATAATTGAGACTGCCAAGGTGTAAATCCCTTCATTGTTCCAAGCATATGTACTGATGAATTCGTTTGACTGAACCTTTGAGTCTCCAAAATCATAAAAGATCGTGAAATTTTCCAGATCTTGCTTTAGATTCAGATTTAAAGAGAAAACTGAATCAACTGAAATGCTAATATTTTGATCCTCATGGATGAAATCGTTTAGTAATGGTTTAGAATTCCTTATAAGTTCAATTTCGAATGGTAGTGGATCATTTTGTATTTTTATTTCAAGAGATTGCTCACACTTAGTTCCAAATTTATCCCAAATCTTCAAAATAGGATGATATTTCCCTTGGAGATGATATGTATGGTTGGCAGTACCAACTAATACCCCATTCTGATTTTCCCACATTCTCGTGATATCTTGCTGTTCATCTCCCCACTCTATAACTGCCAGTGTAGGTACTCCTGCTATTTTCCAGTGAAACGTAATCGGATATCCTACCCTGAACTGGTTGTACTCCTCAACTTGAGAGAATTCTACCAGACGGAACTTAAGAAACAGTGAAGGAATGCTAGTAATAAAGGCTATAATCAAAATTATCAATAATAAAGCTGCGAGTGTGGTTCTATTTATCCTGGATCTAGGAATTAAAAGTTCATTATTCTTTATCTTTGACATATATCCTATGATGTAAATCAATAATATTTAAACAAAAAAAGATAAAAAATTAAGAATGAAAAATGGAGACATTGAGGATTTATTAGTCTTTCTTATTTATTAAGATACTATAGCCTATCTTCTGGATATTTGGTGAAGATAACATATCATTTTTCAATAAACCTATTTATATATTGGTTCATTATATCATAGAAATTAGTCTTGCGTTAAAAGAAATTCATTCATTGAAAGGGGATCCAATGAATTTAGAGCATCCCAGCGTACAACAAGTAATAGCTATTGCAGAGGAAATTTCTCAAGAAAATAAAGTATTAAATACGAGAGTAATTTACAACAGAGCAAAACATAGATTAAAGATCCCAAGAAATGGATTAATTGAAATCATCCAATTACTCATTGATAAACATATTTTAGTGGACGGATCGCGCTATACTAGAGAATCAGTGTTGTCTAATAGGATTCGAATGTTTATATTTGAGATTATTAATTCTGAGTTAGGCATTCATCTCTCTGAAATTAAGCGAAAGATAAAAGGGATCATTAAAGAGATAAGCACAGGACAATTGATTTGGCATATAGAGATGCTCAAGAAATTTGGTTTGATAAAAAAAATCAATTTTAAAAATTATACTATATTTATCCCAATCGACGTTGATGAGCAGATAGGTATCATTTATTTCTTGTTGCGAGATGAAATTAACTTTAAAATTCTAAAATTCTTATCCGAACGGGGGTACATACGTAAAACTTTGGTATATGAAGAGATTGATGAACCACGAGAGAAGCTATATTACCGTTTAACTACGCTTATTGATAATCAAGTATTAATGTCAGAAAATGAAGAAGTATGTATCGTTCCTGAGCTGGAACTACTTGTAAAAGGCGTGTTTAACAATTTATATTTACAAACTACGGAGAGGTGTGCACAAAAATGCAGTTAAATCTGACTTATGAGGTAATCTCAACTTTTCTTGCTGCTATTATTTTGTTCATTACATTTTTATTGACTTTTCGGTCAAAAGATTTTAAAAAAAACAAGGCCATCTTTTATTTCAGGCTTGCTTGGATTTGTACTTCTATATTATTTGTTTTAGAAGGTTTCTCGTATTTACTGTTGAGTATCCCATTGAATCAAATTCATGCCGCATTCATCATTCCTCCCATAATCTTTACTATTTTTTTTATTAATTACACGATGAAGGAGACTATTTATTCAAAATCGTTAATTTTAGTGGTAATTGTTTTAACTCTGTATGGTTATTTATTGACACAGCCTCAATTTTTCAAAATAACTTCCTATTCTGGAATTTTATCTATTGCGTGGGTAGGTTTGTTTGGAAACATTGCGGTGATTCCTCAAACACTATTAGCAGTATATTTATTTATGTGGGGGTATAGAACGTGGAAACATGCTTCATTTCTTGTTAAACGAGACTCGTATCTTTTCTTTACTGGTATACTTATTGTCTCTATTGGTGGCTCAGTATTTTACATGCTAAATCTCTGGATTCCTCTTCTCATTTTTGCTTCGAATCTTGCTATCTCTATTGGAGTTTTAATTTTTTCATTAGCATTAGTCCTACAACCACAACTTCTTTACGTATTACCGTTCTCTTTGTACAGAATTTCCGTAGAAGATAGTGAAGGTCATCCTCTGTTCGATCATGATTGGTCAGAATCAGAAGTTAACGAAATAGTATTTGCTGGGTTTATGAATGCCGTACAACTCATGAGCGAGGAATTTGTGGGCAGGGGTAGAGTGCTAGACATCCAACTTGAGGAAGGAGTCATTCTCGTCCATGAATCCGAATATATTACGGTTGGTTTAGTTACGTCAAAATCTTCAAAGATAGTGCGTAGTGCTTTAACGGGTTTTACAAACGATTTTGAAGAGACCTTTCTAAAACAGTTGAAAGTAAAAAACACCAATATGGAAGAGTATGAAACCGCATATCAATTAATTAAAAGGTATTTTTCCAACTTTCCGTCTCGTCTAATTCATAGCGAAAAGCAACCGTTACTATTAAGTGCCAAACTCAGTGATATTCCACAGGAATTAGAAACCAAATTAAAAGCCGTTTTTTCTGATCAAGAACAGTTTGAGAGTGTGTTAGAAGATATAAAAAAAAGCCCCTTTCTCATAACAGAAGATTTTCTGGAACAATATGATAAACTCAAAGATAAAGCTGACGAACTAGAAGAAAAATTGGATAAATTAGAAGATAACACAGAATAAACAACTCGCTTGATAATCAAGGATAATTAAAAAAAAGGATTTAGTGAGATTTAATATTTATTTCGGTTCATCAACGTGAATTACTATGTTTCCCCCTTGGAGAAGTCCATATGGCTCAAGGCCGGCTTCATGATAAACCAAGCCAATTTTATCATAGACTCGCAACTGGAAAACATCTTCTTTACCATCTTTACTGTGATCCCACACATCGATTCTGAGCATATAATTACCTTCTTCCCAGACAATTTCCCCTGTTAACGTATTGATCTGCTTTACATTGCATTTCGCTTCGAAAAGGGAGTGATTCTCTGTATTATCAATAGCCATGCCTGTCCAAGCATTAGCCTTCACAATGAATACAAAGTTATCTTCTCTGTATACATAGATTGCTTTTCCGCTTGGAAGACCATTCTTCTTATACTTTACATTGAATCCAAAGTTGCCCTTGTTGCCTTCTGTATCTTCTATCCATCCCCCACCAGTTACAAAATCTCCAGTAGGCTCATAAACTATGATGACCTCGGGAAGTGAGGCTGGTCCCTCATAATAATCATTTAATTCCGACTTTAAACTAATTTCTATAATATAGCCCCCTTCACCTAAGTTGGGAATCTTACGGGTTGCAATCCCGACCCCCTCAACATTCGTAGGAACAACCATGGCATTGTAAACATGAGATTCAAGACGGACATAATTTTCTGTAAAGATCGAAAATGTAATGCAAATCGTGGAAAGATCACCCCAAGTACCATCTTCTTCAGCAAAGACGGTTGCTCTTAGTTCAATAGTGTCAGCAATAAGAGGGACGACAGTATCACCGGTATATTTAGTATCCGCATATTCCCTGTTGATTGT
>JAEOTL010000292.1 GCA_016839845.1 Promethearchaeota archaeon | reverse complement strand
TCAAAATATATGACTTATGCGTTCTTAATAATCGCCTTTCTTTTAGATAATCAGTATAAGGAGATTCATGAATAGCACTAGCTAATGGTCCAGTTACATCATGAATGTCAATAAAACCCCAATCTTCTAATAAACTAATTCTTTCATTGAGATGTCGCATTTTTCCTCGGACACCATGTGCATAGAGATGAGTCTTGCCGATAAGAGCTGTATGGTAACCTGCATCACGAATATTTCTAACATGACTAGGTCCCTTAGCTCTAGCTTCAATAGAATTAGTCCACACTCCATGTTCACAGACATATTTCCCGGTCATCATGGTGGCCCTTGCAGGCATACAGAGAGGAGAATTAGTAAAACAGTTTGTATAAACAACACCCTCACTTGCTAATTTATCTAAATTTGGGGTTATTACGGTCGGATGCCCAACGCATCCAAGCGTATCTCCTCGGTGTTGATCTGAAAAAATATATATAATATTTGGCTTTTCACTCATTTTTTATTCTCTTTTAAAATGTTTTAAACCTATCAAAATAGTTAGTATTATTACATTCTTCAATAGATTTAATAATGACTTAATGCAAAATAAAATAAAAATAGTATTATTAGATAATTACTACAAATAGTTGTTAAAGCAAAGGATGGTTTTATGTCTAAGAGCCCAAATTTTCTTATATTTTTCCCTGACCAACATAGGGGAGATTGGATGCCTTATAACAAGGAAACATTTCAAAAATTTGGCATGACAGAACTTCCCCTTAGAATGCCAAATATTAAAAGGATTATGAAAGGGGGTGTAACATTTACAAACGCAATTACCCCATCTCCATTATGTGCTCCAGCAAGAGCTTGCTTAGCTTCGGGATTAAGATATAAAGATTGTAGAGTTGTTAATAATAATACGGATTATCCTATTGATCAAAAAACATATTATTCTGCTCTAAGAGAAGTTGGATACATTGTGAGTTCAGTAGGAAAATTAGATTTGCATAAGCCAACGCTCTACTGGGGTTTAAATGGATGGATCCCCGATTTTGATAAATTAGGATTTACTAATGTAATTGATAACGAAGGCAAATGGGATGCATTCTTATCACTTAGGAAGGATAAATCAGATGGTCTGTCTCAAAATGGTACCTCACAGCAAAAGTATAATCCCAAGGGACCATACATGAAATACTTAGAAGAAAAAGACCTTTTACATATACACGTGAGTGATTTTAAGAAAAGATTAAAACTATATAATACTGAACCTACACCTCTGCCCGAAGAATCATATTGTGATAATTGGATTACCCGACAGGCACTAAATATGCTAAATAAATTTCCAGTAAATAATCCATGGCATTTAGTAGTAAATTTTACAGGTCCTCATGAACCATGGGATATCACAAAACAAATGAAGGAAAAATGGGAAAATGTCTCGTTTCCCGCACCATATAAAGGGAAAGAGAAAAAAGGGGAAGAGGAAATAAAAATTCGCCAGAACTATGCTGCAATGCTGGAAAATATAGATCGTAATATTGGTATTATTCTTGAAAAAGTAAAAGATAGAGGAGAAATCGATAATACGATTATAATATATGCGAGTGATCATGGGGAAATGTTGGGTGATTTTGGCAAACATGGCAAACAATTACCTTATCGGGGATCAACTCATATCCCATTAGTTATATCAGGTCCAAGCATATTGAAAGGCTTTTCTAACTATCAGTTAATCGAACTACAAGATCTAACAAACACGATTTTGGATTACGCTCAGACTAGCATGAAGGAAGCTAAGGGTTCGATATCCTTAAGAGGACTGCTTGAAGATAATAAAAAGAACCATAGAAAATACCAGATTTCAGCTCTTAATTTTAGTAGAAGAGGAAATTCTGGATGGAAGTTAATAAAGAATGAGCGCTACAAACTTGTAGTAGAGAAAGAAGAAGTTTTCAAACTGTATGATCTCAATCAAGATCCTTGGGAAGAAAATGATTGTTCAAAAGAAAACCCTATTATCGTTAGCGAGTTATATAATGAACTGAAGAAGATATATTTTGAAATCTAACAAAAAAACTACCTTTTTTAAAAATTTAAAGAAAGTTGATTGATATGGAAAATAAAATGAATGTACTTTTTATAATAACGGATGCTCAACGTCAAGATCACTTAGGGTGTTATGGAAATTCAATTGTGAAAACACCCCACATCGATAAATTAGCAAAAGAAGGAATAAGATTTACAAATTATTACTGTACTAATCCAATATGCATGCCAAATCGAGCCACATTATTAACGGGTCTATATCCTAATGTACACGGGGTTCGTAGTAATGGAATGATCTTATCTGAAAATATTCCTACTATTACACAGACATTAAAGAAAAGGGGCTGGCATACTGTTTCGATTGGTAAAATTCACCATCAATTTTGGATGGCTCCTTATAAGTTAAAATACAAATCTGCTGAAGATATAGTCAGCTGGAGTAAAGATAATACAAAAAATCTTCTAGTAAGAAATAATTTTCCGCTTCCATATTATGGATATGAAGAAGTGGATCTCATAATAGGCAATGGTACCGTGTGCTCAGGACATTATATTCAATGGTTAGAAAAGGAGGCTCCAGATCTAGCCCAAAGAGTAAAAAAACAATGTTTAAACTATGATTATTTATTTAGTCTCTACTGTGATGAAATTCCCGAAGAATATTATAATACAACTTACGTCAGGGATCGTACGATTTCCTTTCTTGAAAGGTTTGCTAAGGGGGATTATGGAGAAAAACCTTTTTACCTACACTGTTCATTCCCAGATCCTCATTATCCCGTCAATCCTCCAAAACGTTATAAAGAGATGTATAGAGCAGAAGATATGATTCTTCCCCCAAATTTTTCAGACATAAAAAACTTATATGAACATCAGTATTTGGGACAGCATCTTAAAGATCCTCCGTTTAAAAGAGCCTTCTTACGAGAGAGCACAGAAGAAGAAATACGGAAGATCACAGCATTAACGTACTCTTCAATAAGTTATCTGGATGAAAGTATAGGGCAGATTTTAAGCTCATTAGAGAAATTAGGATTAGCTAATAATACTATTATAGTCTTTTCCAGCGATCATGCTGATCTTATGGGCGAACATGGGCTATTATTTAAGGGTCCAGCTCCTTTTAATGGTGTACTTCAAGTACCATTGATATGGAAAGTCCCAGAATTAACTAAACTTGGAGACGTCTCAGAGGCTTTAGTTAGCTCTATTGATTTACCTAAGACAATTCTCAATCTCTTGGGGATCAAAGAAAAGTATCATCCTCCTGATATGCAAGGTTTTGATATTAGTCAAGTATTAGCAGATTCGAGTAAGAAAGTAAGAGATTGTTGTTTTATTGAGAATGATGAAGAAGTAGGTCCTCTTAAATCCCGAATAAGACATTTAGTTACTAAAGATTATAAATTGACTGTTTATGAGGGATATGAAAATTATGGAGATCTTTATGATAGGCATAATGATCCTGAGGAATTAAATAACTTATGGTATGATCCAAAACATAATGAAAAGCGTTTTGAGTTATTGGATAAATTATTACATGAGAACCTAAAAGCACAGAGCCGATATCCTAGAAGAATTGCTGGATCTTAAAAGAAATTGAGATTATAGATGAAATTATAGAAATTTAATCATTATCAAATTCAATGCTATTTCTAAATGTGTTTTGAATAGATTCTGAGTTATCAATAATCTGTTTTTCTTTTTCTTTCACAATCTCTTTTTGATTCCTGAGTTTTTTTAATTTTAATTTTGCAGTATACATCGTCCATATCCCCCTCATAAAGACAAATCCGAGGATTATATAGGAGAATATAAGAAGATAAAGCGGAATGTTAAGATTGAGAGATGTAATAAAAATATACACAGATGGTGCAATCAAAGTAAAAGCTAACCCGGTTCTTAATCTAGCTAATTGTGTTCTTTCTTCTGCTAAATAGTTCCTTTCTAGTGCAAGTAATGTACGTAATCTAGCTAATTTGTCTCTCTCATTATCTGACATTTTTTGACGTTATTATGTATCCTCTTTTTATTGATAATAATATAATATTGAGATCATTGTTTAAAAATTTTAAATCAGACTCTTTTATTCTCAATTCTTTAATTTAAAAGATTATTATAATTTGTTAAGATTATAATTCACTAATTGAAATGCAATAAAAATACATTGGAGTAATTATATGAGAGAAAGCAAGTTAATGACTCTACAAGACGCAATTTCTACATATGTACAAGATGGGGATCTAGTAGGAATTGGGGGCTTATCGATGTGGCGAAAGGCTGTAAGCGCATGTCGAGAAATAATTCATCAGAAAAAGAAAAATCTCTCAATATGTACATTTGTAGGGGGATTGGATGTCGATATGCTAATCGCAGGAAATTGTATTTCAGAAGTGAGAAGCTGCTTCGTTGGTTTGGAGATGTTCGGGATGGTTCCACACTACAGAAAGGCTGTTGAGTCTGGTTCAATTAAGATTTCTGAAGAAAGTGAAGCATCAATCGCATTAGGATTAAGAGCGTCATATTTAAAAGTGCCCTTCATGCCATTAAAAGGAATTATAGGAACTGATCTCCCAAAAGTAAGGGATGATATAAGACAAATCGAAGACCCATTAGGGTCTAAGGATCAATTGATGGCTCTACCGAAGATCGATTTAGATGTAGCAATTTTACATGTACCTTATGCTGATGAATATGGGAATGGAAATATAGCAGGAGCTGTGTGGATGGATGCGGATATGGCAAAAACAGCAAAAAAAACTATAATTATTTGCGAAAAATTAGTGGAAACAGAGGATATAAGACACTTACAAGGAAAAGCGCAACTCCCTATGCAAACAACAAACGCAGTTGTCAAAGTACCTTTTGGGGCTCATCCGACAAGTTGTTATCCTTTTTATACATTTGATCCTCTCCATATTCAGGAGTATCTTAAATCTGATTTTAGTGAATATGAGAAAAAATTTATTATTAATAAAACCCCAGTTCAATATCTTGAAAATGCGGGTGGGATTCAAACAATTTTTAACATTCTACTTTAGGGTGGCAAGAAATGTCCGAAAAAACTCACAAAATTGAAACTTTGGATTTAATTCAAAACAGAAAATCGATTCGTACTTATAGTAAAAAGGAATTAACTCCTGAAGAAATTAGTACAATCATATATGGTGCGATGAGAGCTCCTACAGCAGGAAATCTGATGTTGTATTCAATACTAGAGGTGACAGATCAAAAAATGAAGGATAAACTTGCGATTACCTGCGATAATCAACCCTTTATTGCGAAAGCACCGTTAGTCCTAATTTTCTTGGCAGACATGCAACGTTGGTGGGATTACTTTGAAGTCTCTAAAACTCCAAAATTATGTTCCAAGCTAAAAATTGAGTTCGAATCACCTCAAGAGTCTGATCTGTTATTAGCTTGCTGTGATGCCCTGATAGCTGCACAAAATGCTGTTATTACAGCAGAAGCTTTAGGAATAGGCTCATGCTACATAGGAGATATTATGGAAAATTATGAAATTCATCGTGAGATGTTCGACCTCCCAAAGTGGGCCTTTCCAATAACTATGATTTGCTTTGGACATCCAAAGGGAAGTAAAGAAAATATTCCATTGTCTTCTCGGTTTCCACAACAATATATTCATTTTACTAATAAATATAAAAGACTTAATAAAGAAGATTTTGCTGATATGTTTTCAAATAATAAGAGAAAGATTGGTATGAAACATGCAAAAAATTTAGGACAGGAAATTTATCTTGCTAAATTGGGTGCTGATTTCTCAATTGAAATGAGGCGTTCTGTAAAGGCTGCGCTGAAAGAATGGACTTCTGAAAAAATTGACGAAAATCGGGAGGAGGAAAAGCTATGACCGAATCATCTACAGAGTACACGGTTGATGAAATGATGACGGTTTTAATGGCCAGAGAAGTTAGAAATGATGATGTGATGATTGTCGGTGTGGCAACTCCTATGGTATGGGCTGCTTTTACACTAGCAAAAGTAACTCATGCTCCGGACGCAGTTTATCATTATATTATGGGAAATACCTTTGTTATTGAACCTCGACAAGTTAGTTTATTATATCTTGAAATGAATACTGCCAGAGCGTATCGTTTTCAAGACAGTGTTGAATGCACTTTAGAGTCATTACCATCAGACAAACTTACTACAATAGAATTTTTTAGACCTGCTCAAGTTGATCAGTATGGTAATACTAATAATATATGTATAGGAGACTGGAACAAACCAAAAATAAGACTGCCGGGAGCTGCCGGAATTCTAGATTTCAGCATGTTTTATAAACGTGGGTCTTTCCTTTACACACCAAGACATGATACAAGAACCTTTGTACCCACAGAAAAACTTGATTTTATATCTGGTGTAGGATTTCCTGATGGAAAGCCTTCCATATGTGGTGGCTCAGGACCTCAGTGTGTTATTACCAATCTTACTTATTTCGAGTTTGATGATGATACTAAAAGTATGAAGTTAGGATCAATACATCCCGATGTTGACCTTGAAACTGTTATAGAATCAACCGGATTTGATTTAATAATTCCAAAAGATCTAAAGAATACAGAACCTCCTACGGTTTCTGAAATCAAACTTTTGAGAGAAAAGGTGGATCCATTAAACATTAGAAAATTAGAAGTGTTATCTGGTAAGGAACGTGAGGATTTATTAAACAAAGTTATCGAAACTGAAATTAGGATGGAAAATAGATACCCTAAATTATTAATTTAAATGATAATGAAACTAAAAATTTATTAAATTAAGAAAAAAAAATATCATTTGTATTGGCATTTAATCTTGTCTGGGACTAATAAAGCTTTTAAAAATCAATCTCATCATTTAAAAATGTAAAGATCTTACTTTATATTAAAGAATAAAAATTAACAATACCTAATAGTAAAGTATCTAGTAAAATAGAGGTTTTATACAATGGTACAGATTATGGAGAAAAAAGAAACCCTGTTAGACAGGGTGTTAACTATGCAACCAACCCAAAGAGTGGAGAGACAGAGACAACGTTATTTAGACCGAAAGCTTGTGTACTCAATTGATAGAGATCGTATTGAAGTACGGGTGATGAAGGAAACAGAAGGCGAACCGATGGTAACCCGCAAAGCGAAGCTCTTTGCAACCATAGTGAGGGAGTTACCGATCGACATCTTTCCGGATGAGCTAATAGTAGGGTGGTATGATCCCATTCCTAACAACTGCCCACTTCCTGTGAAATGCGAGCCCACGCTAGAAGCTAGTTTAGATTTTATTAGCAGCAGGGACCGCAATCCAGTTTTCATTACCGAAGAACAGAAGCGAGAATTAAAAGAGGAAATTATTCCCTACTGGAGGGGAGATGGTAATTGGGAAAAAACTCGAATTAGCCCTAAGCATTATGACCCTGTCCCTGATGATTTTCCTTCCGAATTATGGTATTCTATCCAATCAGGTATGGCATCCTACCATATTGGTCACTTTCTTCCCAATTATGAGAAAGTGCTGAAAAAGGGATTTTTAGGAATAAAGAAGGATGCTGAAGAGAGATTGGGAAGGATTGATCAAAATGATCCTGAAGAAGCCAAAAAAACTCCCTTCCTTGAGGGTGTTATTATGGCAATGAAAGCAGCCGCAAAGATAGGGAAAAGATTTGCTGCGAGGGCAAGGCAACTAGCCGAGGAAGAAGTTGATGGCACAAGGAAGGCGGAATTACTCAAAATAGCTGAAGTTTGCGATTGGGTACCAGCTAACCCGGCAAGAACATTCTATGAAGCAATTCAATCAGTCTGGTTAGCCCATATTCTCCAATGGTGGGAAGCCCGTGATGCAGCCGCCATAAGCCCAGGAAGAATAGACCAGTTTCTATATCCTTACTTCGAAGCGGATATAAGAGAAGAGAGAATAACTAAAGGAAAAGCACAGGAACTCATTGATTGTTTCCTTCTAAGACCTAATTGGTTTCTTTATCATGTAAACTCCCTAAGTGGATATCTTACAGCGAATATGTACGGTATTGCTCAACATATTGATGTAGGTGGTCTGAAAGCAAATGGAACTGATGCAACTAATGAGTTATCTTACATGATTCTCGAGGGTATGATGCATACAAGGTTAGTAGAGCCTGACATAGGCGTCTTGGTTCATAGTAGAACGCCTGAGGATCTCCTAATTAAAGCCAGCCAACTCTGTGCACTAGGAACTGGTCATCCAATATTTCTCAATAATGATACTATTGTGGTTAACCTTCTTGGTCGAGGGAATTTAGGTGGTGGACCACGGATAACCCCAGAGATTGCTAGAAAGGCTAGTGCTATAGGATGCAACGAGCCATCGTTCGCCGGTATGGATTCTGGGTATACAACCTCCGTCCATTTCCAACATTTCCCAGGAATCGTTGAAGCAGTGTTAACTAATGGCAAGAAGGGATATCCCGGGGGATTAATAGGACCACAAACAGGGGATCCCAGGAACTTCAAATCCTTTGATGAAGTGAAGGAAGCATTTAGAACGCAACTAGCATGGGCGTATGAAAGGGAGACAATTGGCTCCAACATTGGTGAGAGACTAATGGCTGAATTCGACCCAACCGTTTATCAATCAGCACTTATAGAGGATTGTATTGAAAAAGGGATATGTAGAGAAGAAGGCGGAGCCCGTTATAATTTCGGTCCGTTCGTTGGGGGAAATGGGGCTCCTGATGCTGGTGATTCCTTGACTGCCATTAGAAAGCTTGTTTTTGACGATAAAAAGATTACTATGGATCAACTATGTAAAGCTTTAGAAAATAATTTTGAAGGTTATGAAGATTTACGCCAAATGTTGTTAAATGTACCCAAGTTTGGAAACGATGATGATTATGCTGATGAACAAACAGTATGGGTAATGCATACTTTTAGTCAGGAATCGATTAAGCTTAAAAATACACGTGGTGGTCATAAGATCCCGGTACTCATCCCCCTTAGCAATTATTTATGGACGGGGAGGGGAGTGGGAGCACTTCCTTCTGGAAGATTAGCTGGAGAACCATTTGCAGATTCAATTGCACCCACTCAAGGTAGCGATGTTAGCGGTCTCACAGCAGTTCTCAAGTCAGTAGGTAAGGTCGACCACGCCGAAATTTTCGCTGGAATGACATTCAATACAAGACTTGATCCGCTTATTTTCGTGGATGACTATGGTTTCAAAAGGATGGCAGATCTAATAAGAACTTTTGTTGACCAGAAGATACATCACATCCAGTTAAATATAGTTTCCTCAGATACGTTAATGGCTGCCCAGAAAGAACCTGATAAATACAAAGATTTAACGGTAAGGGTAGCCGGGTATGTTGCTTATTTTGTTCAGCTGCCTAAGCTACTTCAAGATACTATCATTGCCCGAACGGTATACGGATTGTAGACAACCAAGTGTCACGGATGTTTTACGAGTTGATTACATTTTCTAGCGGTGGGTTAAGACCTCTGTGCGCAATCACTAATCTCGTCTATTTAGATCTTCAGAAAATATTATAACTATGTTTGATGCGATAAAACATAATCGAATTTATCTTACGACAAGAATTATTTAAGGTAAACCTTAAAATAGGTTTCTACCTCATATAATAAAATTTAAGAAAGTAATAGCTTTTTCATACACAAATAATATAAGTTTATCTGATTTTTAATTAATTCTTCAATCCTAACTATATTCTTAGAAAAAACTATGGTCCAGACAAAAAATGAGCCTGAAGATACGGGTTTCATATATGATTTACAAAGATTTGCCATCCATGATGGTCCCGGAATTCGAACTCTTGTTTACATGAAGGGATGCCCTTTAAAGTGCCTTTGGTGTTCTTCCCCGCAAACTCAGAAATCAAAACCTGAGATTATGCGAAATGAAATAAATTGTCAAATGTGCGGTAGATGTGTTGATATATGCCCTGATCATTTAATCACCATTTCAGATGAAGGTGAGATATTTTATGACAGAAAACTCTGTAAAGTTTGCGGTAAATGTGTTGAAGCTTGCCCGAATCAAGCATTGAAATTAATAGGGTACCATGTAACAACTGAAGAACTATACAAAGAAGTAAATAAGGATAGTCCATTTTATAGACGATCAGATGGTGGTGTAACTGTTGGTGGGGGTGAACCCACAATGCAAATCGATTTTGTTGCAGATTTCCTTAAAAGATGTAAGCAGACTTATATACATACAGCAATTGAAACTTGTGGATACGTGAAATGGGAGAAAATGGAGAATCTTCTTAATTATGTAGACTTGGTTTACATAGATATAAAACATATGGATCCTGCTGTCCATAAAGAATTGACTGGTGTTTCTAATGAACTTATTCTAGAAAATGCTAAAAAGATTTCTAAGATAAAACCCCTGATAATACGCATTCCCACAATACCGGGTCTTAATGATTCGGAAAAAAATATCACAGCTACTGCAAGATTTGCCGCTGGATTAGGGGATAATCTTAAGAGAATTGACCTTTTGCCTTATCATAAATTTGGAACTCAGACTTACAGTCGTATTGGAATGGAATATAAACTTCCAGATGTCGAACCGCCCAGTGAAGACCATATGAAAAAACTTAAAGATATTGTTGAGTCTTGTGGAGTAAAGGCTCAAATAGGAGGATAATTTTCAAGTCTAACAATCTGACATACGAAGTAAATTTACCATAATTCAATTAAAACAAAGCTGTAGTTCCGTGCTTCCGAGCCTCCCCAACAAGTTTTAGATATTGATCTGGTGGGACATTTGGCAAAAGATCAAATCCGGGTACTCCTGATAATGCCATTTCTGCCCCAAGTGTTTCCACAAGATTATTGCAATCTCCTGAAAAATATACTTTCCCCTTACCAAACTCCTTCCTAAGTTTTTCACCCACTTCACCAACCGCGCAAAAACCCACTACGAGACCTTTCTCAAATCCTCCTTCTTTTAACTGTTCGACAAGATTCTCATCGTGACCTTTTCCCATGACTATGAACCACCCCCCTTTAAATTTATCTGGGGCGTCGTAAGCACATAACTGTAAGCAATTTAGCGTATTATTTTGACAACCCTCTATACATACTAATTCCTTCCCTTTCACAATTTTGACGTCCTCTGGAAATTGTTGGATCAAATCCCATTCATATTTCTCTGTGTAATCATCTAAATTTTTTCCTATAACTCTAATTTTACTTAAATTCCCTTCACCGAGTCCTCTTTCATGAGCGATTTTAAGATGTGGAACTTCATCGAGGGTCATACCAAATATTCGTGCTCCCACAACATCTACAGCTAGAGTATCTCTCCCTCCAACAAGGATGTTGAAGTTAACGATTTGTTTATCATTAAAAGCTATAGGAGGATAATGGCCATGAATCGTACCAGTTGTCCCATCGATAATGGTTGCATCGGGACGAATATACTCAAAAACGTCTACCAGTTTTGAATGCAAATTGAAATTATGATCCTTGCCACGATCCTCGTGTTGAGGATATCCCCATTGATTTTTAATGCCAAGCGTTATTCTTGCCATGCAATGAGTTTTAAGCTTTGGTAAGTTTATATAGGTATAGCTATTTCTATTTTCTATTATCTTAACTATTGTTTCCGGCAATCTAAATGTTTTTAAATGATATCCCCCAGGATCATCTTCCACTGATGTTTTTCCTTTAAACTCGAAGGATTTAGTTTTTTCTTCATCTAAATATATAACTTCTGCCCCTAATTTATCGCAAATTTCTTTGTATCCTGTCGCTGCAAAGACAACTCTAGTAACGGCGCATTGTGATGCATTTTCCATTACATAAATTTTTCCTGCTTTATCTTTGAGATATTTTATCACAACTTCTAAAACTTCAGGAGATGTATGAACATGTGGATAAATATTTATTCCATTAACTTTAATATAAACATCTTTGGAACTATTTAATATGAGTCCATCTTTCTCGAGATTGGTGAACACTTCTTTAACAGCTTCATTAATCCCTTTTTTTGTACTAGAAATAAAAACCTTGGTCATTATCTTCTCTCTCAAATTTTAGATTTTAATTTAAAATCCTCTAATCTTAGAAGAATTAAAAACCTTTTTCGAAGATTGGATAACAAAAAGCAAATTTTTTTCTAATAATTGCACTCAAATCTATTTTATATCTCGAACCATTAGCCACATTGGTAAATTTATTGGATCTGGAAGAATAATTTTTTTCCTAACAGAAAATCCAAACTTTTCATAGAGTTCAACATTCACTTCTTTTTGAGTCTCCAAATATATAGGGATTTTTTCTGTTTCAGCTTTTTCTATAATAGCCCTCAATAATTTCCCCCCAAAGCCTTTTCCTTGAAATTCTTGTGAAACACCCATTATTAAAAGATGAATATGTGGACCTAAATTCAAATTTTTCTTTGCTTCTTCAACAGCAATAGTGAGAACTTTCAATTTCTTTGCTTCGTTTGCTATTTTCATGGAGAGAAGAAAAGCACCACTTCGAATAATTCTCATTAGTGTCATATCTTTATCATATGGTGAAATTGCCATTACTCCTTCTAAGTTATCAGATGTCGATAAGACATTACCATATTTTAAACAAAATCTAACCATAACTTCAGTTAGCATAGTGTTCTTATCTTCATCACTAAATACTTCTTTCCACATTGAATCTTCGGAAAATGCATTATCGAGTACATTTACTGCGTTCTTAAGATCTTTTTTTTGTATTTTATATAACTCCCTAATTAATGACATAATGATTTTTTATTGACTGTATTTATCAAATCTTAGATTTAAGGTACAGAATGTTAAAATTATTTAATCTTATAAGAATTAAAAACCTTTTTCGAAAATTGGAAAAGACAAAAGTTGAAAATTTCACAGTTAAGTCTGTTAGAGAGGTAAAACTTAATGTAAAAGTGAAATTAATAAAAATATCATAATAAAATTTTAAATAAATAGGTGAAAAGAAATTACACAAAATAACGACACGACAATATATTATTTTTCAGGTACAGGAAACTCTTTACATATAGCCAAATGTCTCAAAGAAAAACTTAATGATTGCGAACTTCTACCGATTGCGAGTCTAATAAAACATGATTCTATAATCGCCACATCAGAAAAAGTTGGGTTTGTTTTTCCAGTATATTCTTGGTCTCTACCTAAAATTGTCTATGATTTTATTGAGAAGATAGATTTAAGTAATGCAAAATATATATTTGCTGTTACTACTATGGGCGGTTTTTCCAGGCAATATGTAGCACCGGTGATAGTTAAGTTGTTGAAACCAAAAAATAAAGAGCTTGATGCTGCATACAACTTAAGGGTTTTTTCAAATAACATATGGGGATCAAAACGACTCAATCCTGTTCCTACGAAAGAAAAAGGAGACAAGAGAATAAAGAATGCTGAATTAAAATTAGATAAAATTGCTGAAATAATTCGCAATAATCAGAAAGGTAAAGTAAAGGTAAGCTCTACTTACCCAATGAAGAATTCGTATTTCTCTTTTATTAAAGACGTAAATACCATGGATGAAAAGTACTATATAGATGAAAATTGTAATGGTTGTGGAATTTGTCAACAAATCTGTCCCGTTGATAATATAAAACTCGTAAATGAAAAGCCTGAGTGGCATCATAAATGTCAAATGTGCACAGCGTGTCTCCATTATTGTCCACAAAAAGTAATACAATGGGGCGAATTTACTTTAGGCAGGGAGAGATATAATCATCCAAAGATAAAGTTGAAGGAGTTAATCGCTCAAAATCCCAAATAAAAAAAATTATAGTGAATAAAAATTAAATTTATTTTGCGTCTCGGATCATAAACCAAAACGGTAAATTCATTGGTTCTGGAAGATCCTTTTCCTTGTAGACGTAAAATCCATATTTCTCATAAAGTGAAACATTTTTTTCTAATTGAGTCTCTAAATACATTGGTTTTTTTTCAAGATCAGCTTTTTCCATCAATGCTCTTAACATCTTCCCCCCATAACCTTTTCCTTGAAACTCTTGTGAAACACCGATCACAAAGAGATATATATATGGGCCAATATCAAGATTTTTCTTTACTTCTTCTATAATTTCTATGTTTTGTTCCATCATCTTTC
>JAEOTL010000291.1 GCA_016839845.1 Promethearchaeota archaeon | reverse complement strand
GAAACTACAATATTAATGAACTTTTTGAGAAATTTCAAGGCAACCAAAGTGTAAAACAGTATCTTCCCGATTCAATTTATACGAGTATTTGGTCTGGGGCATACTCCTTTCCCGCTGAAGGAGTTTTGGATAAAAGTTTATATACTGATAATATATTGCTGATAGGAGATGCAGGGGGGTTTGTGTCTCCCATCAGTGGTGAAGGTATTCAGACTGCTGTTACCTCTGGCAGAATTGCGGGAGAAACCGCAGTAGAAGCATTACAGAATGAAGATTATTCAAGAAAAATGTTTAAAAAATATAGAATGCATCAAGAAATCAAAGAGATTATTAGGAATTTCAAGTTAAAACGCTCTATGATTCCCTATTTCTACGAAAATGGGGGAAAAAATCTGAATACTATGCTTCGACTGTCTGAAAAAGATTCAGAGTTTAGAGAACAAGTTGTTAATATGTTTGCCTTCGGAGAGATACCTTCGGAAGAGTTTCTCGCAAAAATTAAGGAGTAGGGCGGTCAGTTTAACTTAAAATATATAATCCTCTAGACTATTTTAAAGATTTAAATAGAATCTTGGATAATAATAAATAATTTATTTTAGATAGAAATTCGAAATTGTTTACAGTGGCTAGCAAAAAATTGAGATATAATCACCGACTAGCTTTTATTATTATTCTTGTGCTTGGGTTAATTCTCGGGTTCCCCTTCTTCCGAGATATTTTGCAAAATATTAACTGTGAAGTTGATACTTTAACCATGAGTGCTGGAGAAATAACGATAATAACACCAGAAAATAAAACTTATATCCAACCTATGAATGGGTATTTCCCAGGAATTTTTGGATTCGAAAACGATGAGATCGGTTCTATACCCCAAGATTGGGGACTTGGCAAACTTTATGGGAATGTAGAACCTCAGATTATGTCGGGTATTGGGGGACATAACAAGGTTCTGGGATTGTACGATGACGGCGGGGGCCAAAGTGTTA
Source organism: Promethearchaeota archaeon (assembly GCA_016839845.1). The sequence continues at coordinate 7,584 of JAEOTL010000291.1, read as the reverse complement.
TTATACAGAATTTTACAGTAGGAGTCCAGTCATATGGTACTGTAGAGTTTTGGATGCGGAACTCCGATGCGACAGATCCGAATGCAATAAAACTACGATATATAGACAACACAAATATTGGACCCGCTTTTATGATGAAGGATGATAAATGGGCTTATGCTCTCGATAGTGGAAACTATGATATTGCTGGGCTACCAACACCTCATGATAATGTATGGTATCATCTCACAGTTCATTTTGAAGCCAGAGTCGCAGGGGGGTATCAGGGATTAAACCAATTTGAATACGAGATAATAGTTAACGGATTACATAGTTCTGGCGCATTGCCTTTTCGCCACAATACACAAGTGGATCAAATTGTCTTTTTTACAGGATCGACTGCGAGTAATTACTACTTTTACATTGATGCACTAGGTTATTCGTGGCATCCAAGATACAATGTTGGTGATAATTTGAATGAAGGGTTAATGTTGAGTTTCGTTAACACTACTGCCTTAAATTGGATGGGATACTCATTAGATAGGCAACCAAATAAAACACTATTAGGAGACTCAACTATAGTCATGCCAAATGATGGAATTCATTCGATTCAAGTCTTTGGTAACACATCATTAGGAGAGAACCATATGTCCGGAATAAGGTACTTTACTGTTACATCTCTCCCGGTTGATGGACCAGACAATACACTCCTAATCATTCTAATTTTAGTGAGTGTTCTTGGATTAGTTGGCTTTATCAGTGTGATAGTTGCCCTAAAAAGCGTTCGAAAACCCTCAGAAATAATTGAAACTAGAGAAACAAGACCGAAAAAGCCGAAAAAGAAGAAACCCAAAATTTTGAAAACGAAATGGGAAGACCAACATTTTATGTGCCCCTTTTGCCAGAATACTCTTCCAATGCGACAGAAATTCTGCACCTATTGCGGAAGCGATCTGCAAGAAGTGAATCAATAATAATTTTCAATTGCCTTCTAACATTTTTTTTAATAAATAAGGAGTTCCTAATTGTCCTATTCTGCTAAAAACCCAAATTATCTTAACCTAAATATCCTCAATAGATTGTGAATTATCACTTAGAAAAAATTGCATAGCCTCTATTTAAATTATAGTGTAATTGGATATTTTGAGAAATGCAATATTATTTAAAATACTTAAATATAGCTATGTAATATTATACTATAATCTAATTAAGAAAAAAAATCACAGCGATAAAAAATGCCCCCTAAATCATTAAGATTCCTACATCGATTATTATTAGTAATTTTTCTTATTCTCTTGGTAAGTTTGACTTTACCCTCCTTTTCCCGTAGGCTCCAAAAAATTAAACCTGAAGTTGAAACTCTAGCAACAAGCGATGGTGAAATCACTATCATTACTCCAGAAAATATAACCTACACTGGACCCATGACCGGATATTTTCCTGCCACATATGGATTTGAAAGTGACTCAGATGGTGTATTCCCCTCATCCTTAACAAATATAGGTACATATTCCATATCAGTGATTTCAAGCAGGAATGGTCATAATAAGGTAGTATGGTTTGATGATAATGGTTATTCGTATAGAGCAAGTTGTGATAGCAAATTTGGTACTAATATTACACATGGAACCATTGAGTTATGGTTTCTCATAGATGATGCATCTGACAGGACTGGTTTGATTTTAAGGCAAGATACTAATGATACAGTCAACATGGGAACTAGATATGATAAATGGAAGTATCATACACCTACCGAGGTAGATTTAAACATACAGAAGGCTTCGGGGGGCGACATGGATAGTCCATTAAATAATATATGGCACCATGTGAGAATAGCGTTTGAGGCTACCACGGGTAATTATTTAGGATTAGAACAATATACATGGAAATGCTGGATTGATGGGATTGAATCAGCAACCATGGGGTTTAGAAATAATAAATCATACGTTGATAACTTCTATATGAGTACATCATGGGCTCATACTAGCTATAATATGTACATTGATGCTATTGGATATTCCTGGGACGCCCATTACAACGTAGGTGATAATCTTAATGAAGGTTTATTACTTGATTATGATAATTCTACCAATTTGGATTGGAAGGGATACTCTTTAGATGGGAATGCAAACATAACAATTATGGGAGATACAGTATTTAACATGCCCGAAGAAGGTCTACATTCTATTCAAATGTTTGGAAACAATACTTTAGGGACAATGTATAGCTCAAATCTAAGATATTTCTCGACTAATTCATCACCACAGATTATTACACCTCAAAATAAGACTTATAATGAACCAATGACTGGATATTATCCTGGGACTTATGGATTTGAAGACACTCTTAATGGCCAAGATCATCCCGATTGGAATGACATTTCCTCCCAGAATGCACAAATCGTTTCAGAAATTGATGGTCATAAAAAAGTTTACCAAGCTGTTGATAATTCTGGCTCTGGGGCAGTAGATGCTCTTAATTTCTACGATATTCAGTCATTTGGAACTGTGGAATTCTGGTGTCGTTTCAGTTCTGCATCAATGGGACATTTTTATCATCTACGAAGAGAAGGAAATCCGGGAGGTCCTTCGTTTAAAGTTGAAACAAATAGATTTCAATATGGTGATGAACTTGGTTATCATGAAATTATTGGTGCTCCTACGCCTGAAGTTAATAAATGGTATCATATACGGGTTGATTTCCGGGGGTCCTCTTTAAGCAATTATCAAGGATTGTCTGATCAATACACATATTTCATATCTATAAACGGGGAAAAATTTGGGTCTTATAATTATCCCGTAGATATAGATATAGGGACATTTCATGCTCACACCGGTGTTGCTGCTTCAGGTTTAACTATATGGTGGGATGCTGTTAGCTATTCATGGGACCCTGCATATAGTATCGGAGATAATCGAAATGAAGGACTATTATTGAGCTACCTAGACTTCTTAAACATGGATTGGGAAGGCTATTCATTAGATAATCAACCAATAAAAACAATTTTAGGAAACTCTACTATTGCACTCCCAAGCAACGGTTTACATTCAATTCAAGTGTTCGGGAATGACTCTTTCGGTGAAATGTACGAATCAACAAAGAGATTTTTTACAGTAAATATATCACACTCAATCAATATCACTTCCCCCGAGGATAGAACTTATATAGGACCAATGGCGGGACATTATCCCGCCACTTACGGATTTGAAGATAATACAATTACTAATTTTGTGAGTTTAGCAAATGAAATTGATACTGATACTGATGTGAGTATCGTGTCTTCGCTAGATCTTCACAAAAGTGTTCTTAAACTTGCTGATCATTCTAGTATAGGTAGGGTTTGGGTTTCAAATATTTTTACCGATAACCAATCCTACGGTTTTATTGAATTTTGGGTAAGAACTTCAGTAAATCACAGAAGATCATATATTAAAATAACTGAAGGAAATGCAATCAATAGTAATCAAATAGATTTAAGTTTCACTCCTTCTGGGACCCTAGATTACTATGATACATCATGGCATACAATTCAGAGTATTTCACTAAACGAATGGTATCATTTTAGAATTGAATTTAATTGTTCAGCAAAATGGAATTTATGGGTAGATGGTGTTAAAAAATCGGATGCGGGGTGGGATTATTGGGGTAACCCAACAACTTTAGGACATATGCAAATTGTCACGGATAATACTGGTACAAACTGGGAACTTTATTATGATGCTATAGGTTATTCCTGGGACCCCAATTATAAGTTGGGGGATAATTTAAACGAAGGACTGCTACTCAGTTATGAAAATACTACAAGATTGGATTGGAAAGGATATTCTCTAGATGGGCAGCAAAACAAGACAATAATGGGAAGTACCACTATCCCATTGCCTTCTGATGGATCACATACAATTCAAGTTTTCGGTAATGATACAACAGGAACCATTATCAAATCTAATCTGCGATATTTTACAATTAGATCTATTAGGATAGTAACTCCCGAGAATAAAACACATTCAGCATATGGTATTTTCCCTGCAACATATGGATTTGAGGCCGATACAATTGGAAGTGACCCATTGAATTGGTTGGACACTTCAGATCCCGGTTGTGATTCGCTTGTTGTTCAGAGTAAAACAGGGCATAATAAAGTTGTCCAAATGGTGGATACGGGGAGTGGGAAAGCACGATTGATAAATAACTTTCCCGATCAAGGATCAGGAGCTATCGAATTCTGGTATTTACCAGAAGATGCGACTACTTGGTTCTCTTTCAGACTACTCGATATTGATTTAACAGAAGTTAGAGTTGAAATAAATGTTCAAGAAGATAAGTGGAAATACTCCCCTGATGGTGCTACTTTATTAGAAATACCTAATGTCTCTGATCCTCAAGACAATATATGGCAACATGTTAGAATCCATTTCGAAACTACTTCTGGTGGGTATCATGGATTGAATCAATACAAATTCGAGGCGGAAATCAATGGTGTTAGTTCAGGAGAGCTACCATTCCAAGTTAATGGAGGTGCGATTGATAGATTTTATCTTTCAAGCCCTACTGGGGGAACTACCGATAATTGGGTAGATGCAGTCGGTTTCTCATGGGATCCTTCCTATACTGTGGGAGATAATGTCAATGAAGGCTTGATATTAAGTTATGAGAATATTACCACGTTGGACTGGCAAGGTTATTCCTTAGATGGATTGGCAAACAAAACTATTGCTGGAAACTCAACGATAACTTTACCGAACGAAGGAATCCATACAATCCAGATATTTGCAAATGATTCTCTGGGAGAACATTATGAATCTGATATTATGTATTTTACAGTTTCTAATCCCCCTGAGATAATTATCAATTCTCCTGTTACAAACACGCTTTCTAGTGCTAATTCTCCAAATTTTAATGTATCAATTACAGATATGACTCTTGAGGATACTTGGTATTCACTTGATGGGGGAATCACCAATATTTTCTTCGGTGGATCTGTTGGTATAATTGACCAAACCGAGTGGGACAAAATGGGAAATGGAACTGTTATTATAAAATTCTACGCTAATGATTCATGGGGAGGGATCAATTATGAAGAGGTGTCTATGAGGAAGGATGTCCTAGGACCAGTTATAACAATAAATTCCCCGGCGTCTAGCTATGTGAGTGGTATCCCACCTCCTCAGTTTAGTTTGTCTATTTTTGAATTTACTTTAGATGATACTTGGTACTCCCTAGATAATGGTATTACCAATGTATCATTCAGTGGATTGACTGGTACGATTAATCAAGGCGAGTGGGATAAAATGGCAGAAGGAACAGTCCAAATTAGGTTTTTTGCCAACGATTCACTAGGAAATGAGAATTTTGCTGATATTACTGTTATTAAAGACATAACTCATCCATTCATCTTAATAAATACACCTAGCATGAATGAAATTTGGGTTGATGGCCCACCTGATTTTACTTTGAGTATAACAGAATTGCATCTGACTTCTACATGGTATACTATTGATGCTGGGATCACGAATATCACATTTACTGGAACATCAGGTATAATTAATCAAAACGAATGGAACAAACAAGCGGATGGCTCCGTGGTGATAACCTTCTATGCAAGGGATGAAGCGGGTCATGAGAGTTATTCCGAAGTGAGGGTGTATAAAGAAACTTCAGCCCCTATTGACGATCCGAATGATTTTACACTGGTTATTGTATTGGTATCGAGTATTTTTTCGATATTAGCTGCTGTTATTGCAATTGTTGTTTACAGAAAGGTCCGGGCACCTACAGAAGGTATTAAGTCTCGAGAAGCGAAACCGAGGAAACCTAAAGAGGAAAAACTAAAAAAAAAGAAAAGAGGGAAGAAAAGAGGAGTATTTATATGCCCATATTGTCAGACTACCTTAGCGAGACAAACTAAATTCTGTACCTATTGCGGAACTAATCTTCAAGAAGAAAATCAATAATGCTTTATTTTTTTTTTCCCAATAATTAGGAATTTATAACCGTCCTATTTTATTATACAACCTAATCCTATCTATTTAAAACTGAAAAATTCAAAAGATCTGATTATGCAACCACTAAAAGTTCGGAGATGTGGAGATTGTAAGGAAATTATTCCGTTTCGGATATTTTTAAGAGATAATCCCACAATCTCAGTTCAAAGAGCTCAAGATTTTTGGGATGATCCTTATATCCTTCTTCTTTGTCCAGAATGCTTTTTAAAAAGTCCTGAAAAACCCTACAAACGCCGTCGAAGATATTTCCATAACGATCGATTGAAGTTACGCCTTTAGAAAAGGAGTATATTACTCACTAATCTGGGCCTAGTAGCCCACTTGCCTTTTTTGAGTGATTAGTTGTCTTTTTATACTTAGATTAAAACAAACAAATATGACTGAATTGCTTACTAAATTCAAGAAACGAAAGCATTTTAAAGAACAAAAAACCTTTGCGGAACGATATCGTCATTGCAATAGATGTGAAAAAGATTTAAAAATCTACAGAGATGAGGAAATCGTCTGTGCACTATGCGGTGAAACCTTCTGTGGGTCATGCATTTACAAGCATCAGCAGTTTTGTTATTAATTTTAAAGTGGAATGATTTTTAATCCGTATCAAAATGAATTGTGAAGAATGTATTAGAAAGATTATTGAGGATACTGGATTATCCAGACATGAAATTAAACTTATGGTCACGAAAATCATTGAATCGAATTGTGGCAAAATGTCTGAGGAAACAGCCCTATTAATAATCGCAAAGGATTTATGTATTGAAATGTATTGATCCCTACCATGGAAGAGTGCATCTTCTGTCATACTTTGACATCTTTTAGGTATGAGGGAACTGGTGAATACAATCAGAATCCTATATGCCCTAAGTGCCAAACTGAAAAGTTCACCACTAATTTTAATTCGGGTTGTGCTTCAGAGGATGAGTGCTCAGTAAAACTAAATAAAGAATAAAAATCTCAACATATAATTTTTAATAGTCAAATTTTAATTGTAGCAAATAAACACTCCATTTAAGGTGTAATTTATGACGAAAGTAGCAGTTGTATCTACGGAAGATAGAATTTATGGAGTAAACAAATCCTTAGAGTTGTTAGGGATTAATCCTGTGAAAGACAAAAATGTAATATTCAAACCCAATTTCAATACGGCTGATCCTCCTCCCGCATCTAGTTCAATGGAAACGATAAAGCAATTAATAATCAAACTGAAAGAGATGGGTGCCAAATCTATTACTCTCGCAGAACGTAGTGGTCCCGCTAATACTGCAAAAGTGTTTGAGGATAAGGGTGTATATCCATTGGCAGAAGAATTAGGATTTAAGATAATTGATACATCTGACTTGCCCAAAGAACAACTCGTTCACAAAAAACCTGAGGGAAGTCATTGGAAAGACGGATTTTTCTTTGCTAAAATTTATGATGATGCGGAATGTATTGTAGAAACATGTTGTTTAAAAACTCATATGTATGGGGGTCACTTTACCTTATCACTGAAAAATGCAGTAGGAATTGTGGCAAAGAAGAACATGGGAGAACTCCACTCTTCAAAGGATCAGAGGAAGATGATTGCTGAAATCAATTCGGTGTATAAACCAGATTTAATAGT
>JAEOTL010000290.1 GCA_016839845.1 Promethearchaeota archaeon | reverse complement strand
CATTCTGGGAGCCAAATACCTCGCGGTTCCATGTTAAAATACTTCTTATGAGTATCTACAGCTAATTGAATTTGTGAAAAAATGCCAGAATCACTTTCAAAGAGGGGTAGAAAACCATGAGTAGCAGCACACGTAATTAATTCAATCATGTCCTCATCTTGAAGCCATTTAAATGAACCTAAGATGTCTCTATAATAATTTTGATAGAAAGAGTCCAATACATTTTCGATGGTGTTTAAATGGGTTTGTGCTATTATTTTTCGCACAGGATGGTTTTCAAAGCGTTTGGTATCACTTATCGCTCTTCTTCTTAGATCCTCCATATATTCTGAGAACCGTTGTTTCATATATTCGTCTGCGAGTTGCTCAGCTAATACTGGCGTAATATTTATTGTTATAGCTGTTTTTACTTTTTTTTTTATTAAACCTCTTAAAATATTTAAAAAAGGAATGTAAGTTTCATTCATAGCCTCCATGAGCCATTCTTCGCCGGCGGGCCAAGTTCCTGACTTTTTACACCAAGGAATATGACCGTGTAAGACTAGACCAAAGTATCCTTTCATTATATTTTATTATAATTTGTCCCAAGTTCTAAAGTTTGATCTCTTATTTGTGAATTTTCACTAATCTTACAGTTAGGTCCAACAATAGCTCTTTCGAGCACAACATTATCCCCAATTTCACAATCATTACATATTATCGTTTCAGTAATTATACAACCTGCCCCAACTTTTACATTATCCCAGATTACACTTTTTTCAATAACCGTATCTTCTCCTATTACGACTTCCTGACCAATTGAAGAGAGCTCTTTAATCTTCACTCGATTTTCTAATCGTACAGATTTCCCGAAACAACTTGGATGTTCAATAATAATATTTTGTCCAGAGTTAATTATTCCCATTACATAAATTCCATCATAATCATCTCCATTGGGTGAGATTGGCCAAACATATTTTCTGAGTAGATCCCAATTTGCCCACAAATAGGTGGTTGCATTACCCGCGTCCATCCAATAATAATTTTTAACAAATCCATACAAATCGTACTGATTTTCAAGGAGATAAGGAAAAACTTCGCTACCAAAATCTATTAAACCTGTTTCAACAAGAATATTACCGATTTCTTTGTTAAAACAATAGATTCCTGTGTTTATAATGTTCGTATGGAGAAACAGATCAGCCTTTTGAGCCATACTACTAACATAAAGCTCCATCGGGGCGGGTTTTTCTAAAAAAAGATATATTTTGCGATTCTTATCTAAAAGAACTACGCCATACTGGGAAATATGACTCTCCACTGTTTTCATTGAAATTGTTGCGAATCCGCCTTTCTCGGTATGGAAGTTCATAAATTCTTTGATAGGAAGATTTGTAACAATATCAGCCATACTTACAACTACATTTTCAGAATCTACACGATCTATTAATAATTTATAAGCGTCTGCCGTCCCCACACTGTCGTGAACTGCACATTCCAACTCTACATCACCTAATTTATCGGATGTCCATTCTTTCTCTATATATTTTTTGATTTTTTCTCCTTTGTAGGCTAGAGCAAGAATGATGTGCTTAATATTTGCATAAACTAAATGTGCTATTGAGTAATCAACCATCGGGACATTGGTAACCTTGACTAATGGTTTTGGAATTAAAGAAGTCAAAGGCATTAACCGTGTGCCTTTACCACCAGCCAAGATAATAGCAGACCATTCACGTGTCATAGCAGATTTCTCTTTGATTTTGGAAAGTCCAAAAATGAATTCATCGAGTAAAGTATCATATTATAAATCTAATACAATAGATATAAATCTAATTCTAATTGATTTAAAAAAGTTGTTAATTTTTTGAAAAAAAGGACTCTCCTTGCAGTTTATTTAACATATTTTTCTAATGAATCTCGAATTTCCTTTGCAGCTATGTGAGGTAATTTTCTAGCAACACGCATGTCGTCTGCCATCTCTGCACCTCCTATTACCTCATGCGGAATTATATCCGCAAATAAATGAAAATCAGCATCATACCCAAATGGGCAGCTATTGAATAAAATATTGCGGTTTTTATCGATATCCAAATCATCTATAGCTTGAAAGATTAATTTTAAAGAACAAGCTAAATCTTCAACTTGATTAATTTTCAACTGTGAAAATCGTCTGATATGCTCCGTAGGATGGAAGCGAATATGATAATTCCTTACTGGACTACCTGTGTTATAGAATGTCCAAAAATCCGTTTCCAAAATAATTCTGTCAGAATTACCATGCGATGTTTTACAAAGATGACAACTTGAGCCCATCTCTTTAAACGCTTCTAAATAACCCTCTAAACGACTCCCATGACCATCCATATTCAGATCTATATATGTTTGACTATGAATACGAGGTTGGGAACCACCTACTTTACGTCCTATGTTAAAAAAAGGCATTACCGGAATATCATAATAATCATTTTTTATGGCTTCTTCAATGCAATAGAGAATCGAAGCTTTCATTGAGAGGAAAATTCCTGCCAAAACATCTTCAGGAATAAGATTAAAACAAAGGGACGGATAAAAATGTCTTGAAATGGTAACTAAATTAATTCCTTTTGATAGTTTTAGGTGGGAAGGTAAATTCTGACGAATATAACTTTCAGTTTCAGAATCTATTATTCGTGCCATTGAAGGATATCTATTTATTAACGTGAGGGCTTTAGTTGACTCTGGTACTTTTTCGATTTGATGAGGTGTCTCTAAAAAAGGATTATCTCTTCTTTTCTCATCTTGAGCTATAATCATTGTATATCCATCACCAAGTGGTATCCCCCAATCATCGTGAATAATTTTTCCTTCGACGACAGAAGAAAAGACATCCTTAAATCTCTTTACCATTTTTTTTGAACAGTCATAAAAAGCATCCTCATCTTCTTTTGTCTTAAACCCTTTCGGTCTTGTACTTCGGATTGGGGAAATATAGGAGTAATGCCCAAAATATCGAGTACGCTCTTTACGAAGACCAAAGTCTTCGGACGTTATTTTGACCGTAGATAGGGGATCCCATCGCTTTATTGGTATTTCATAAATATCAACAAAATTCTCTTTATTAATTATCCCCCATTCCATAAATTTAGGTTCATATCCTTCTTCCTTCGGGATTTTTCTTGAGCCAGGAATGATAATTTCCTCAACATTCGGATAAATACATTGTATTACTTCGAATTCACTATTGAATTTTTTTATTCCAAATTTAACTAATCAATCATACTTAATAAAGAACTAAAAAACAGAAAAAAAAAAAAATAAATTAGGAAAGAATCGGCTAATCTAACCTAAAAATCCATTGAAAATTAATACTCAAGTCTTTTTATTATTTTATACGTTTTAAATTCTCGAACGGGCTCGTTATTTTCATCCATCTTTTCAATAGGAACCCTTACAAAGTTTTTATCGTCAAGTTCCTCAACTTTAACTTCCTTAAATTTGATCATTTCATTAGCCCTTCTTAATTCTTTTATTAAAAAATCGCGAACGGCGCAACGGATTAATTCAGATCGTGAAGGGTATAGTCCATCTTCCCCTATTAATCTCTCAATACTCTCGAGATAAGATTCTGGTATATTGACAGTAACAATTTTCATCACACTTCTCCTCATTCAAAATCAAAAAACGGCAAATTGTCTACAACATTTTTAAAAACAATCGCCTTAAACCACATTTTTTTTTATATGATCTTGTATGATAAGATAATATATAAACCTTTTTTTTTATTGGATTAATATATTTAAAGCACTCCTTGTCAAAATTGTCTTAAATATACCAAAAGGTTACTTATTGCATTTATTTTTAAAATTTTGCTGTACTCCTCAAATTTAATGGCTGTTAGATACTTTTGATGCATATATATTCCGTTTAAACAATTGATCATAATATTGAACTAAAAATGGAAAAATCAGTGCAGAAAATCATCAAAAAGTGAAAAAGTTTTATTTATTTAAATAATTATTAAGAAACATTCAATTTGTATAACTAAATTTCTAATTAAAATTTTAAAAGATTAAATATTTAACTCTTATTTTTATATCAGCTAAACCTCTTAAGATTTTGCGAGTCTCAACTTTAATTTTGACTAAAATTAATATAACGGTATTCAATTAAATTTTTATATCCATTCTGTTGCTATATTTATAATTATCTAATGTTCAAAATTATTGAGATAAAAAGGTAATAGATTTGTCGGATACCGTTTTAAAAAAGCTCTTTCAAGTGTTTATAAATAAGTTAGAATTTGATCCTTTCGAGTTCATAGTCCCAAATGAACTTACTGATTTTCAGAAAAAAGCGATTGATAGTGCAATATCTATAATGAAAGATAATATTGTAGGAGAAGTAAAATCCTTTGGGGGAAATGTGAAGGTTAATGAAGAGAAATTTAAGGAACTCGAAAATAAGGCAAATGAAGAACTAGAAGATGAACAATACGATGATTTAAAGAAAGAATTGAAGACTTACATTAAAAAACTAAAAGAAATTATCGAGAAAACTT
>JAEOTL010000289.1 GCA_016839845.1 Promethearchaeota archaeon | reverse complement strand
AAGATAATGCAACATCACCTCGACGGGCGTCGTCTTTTCTCTCAATATACTTTACGACTCCTTTCAAGTTGAATGCGGGGAAGGGCATTATTACTAATGAATTAGGAATAATACCTTGATCCGTGGTGAGCATAGTGATTGATTTTATGCTTACTCCCATTCGTACTTCTTCAGATAAATCTAATGGAAACCACAGAAGAGGATTTGGACCAACCTTCTCATCTAGCGAAGTATAGACAATTGCCTTGATTATATCTTCTGACATTATTACTTAATGAGCTTCTTGACAAAAATGGATAAAGATTGATTATTTAGTGCTACTATAAAGTAATAGATTGAGAAATTATAAAAATTTTGAAATTCTCAACTAAGGGAAAAAATGATAAATTATTCGTGAAACAAGTCTTTCACGAAAATAATAAAGTAAATTAAAATCGTGTTTTAAAAAGCATATCTGTAATTGTGCTAAATGCTAAATCAACATTTTCACCTGATAATGCAGATGTTTCAAGATATTTAAGGTTGAGTGTAGCTGCTAACTTTTCAGCGGTTTCAGATTTGATTGTTCTCTCGTTAGCTAAATCTGTTTTATTACCAATGATAAATCCAATTAACTCGTCATCACCAATTTTCAGTTTTTTCTGAATATCGGAATACCACGTTGTTATATTGATAAATGAATCAGGATTTGTCAAGTCAAATACTAGAAATACGGCATCTGTACCCTTATAAAACCGTTTTCTCATATGCTCGAATTTCTTTTGACCACCCACATCCCAAAGAACAAGCTGAATAATTGTCGCATCTTCAGTTTTGAAAACTTTGTTTGAAACATGAACACCCAGAGTGCTTACGTATGATCTTCTAAATGCATTATCAGTATATTTCAAAATTAAACTTGTCTTCCCAACGGTGGGATCTCCCACTACCGTTATTTTGAACTGATAATCAATTAAACTCCTATCCTTAAGTTCTGGAAGCGTTTCAACTCTAGATTGTAATTCTCGAGCTTTAAATTCTTCAAAATATTCATTTATGGCTGTTTTAAGGTTCATTAATTCATTAACGAAATCTTCTTTAGAGGCTTTAGATTGTTCCAAAAAAATGATGTTCTGAACTATGTCATTGAAGGGTATTGCAAGCTCCTTAATATATTTATAGAAAATGACATCAGATTCTTCATCAAATAGCAATGCAATATTTGAGTGGCCTACATTTCCACGTCTTTCAGTATCCTCCCACTGTATGTATTTCACTAAACCTTTCAACTCTAGAGAAGGGAATGGCAAAATAACTAATGAATCCGGAATGATACCTCTCTCCCCAGAAAGTATAGCAAAAGTTTTTACACATACATGAAGAAGATTCATTTGAGGGAAATTTAAAGGAATGCACGCCTTAGAATTAGGTCCTATCTCCTCATCGAGAGTACTATAAATAATCCCTTTAATGATTTGACTTTCCATAATATTAAAGATATAAAGTAAATCCTATATAGTTAATTTTTCGCTATATCATATTATATAATTTTTTCCTTAAAAAAGAATCGTCAAAATAAAAAAAGGTTATTCTTTAGTCTGCAATCCAAAATACATAAACCAAAATGAGCTGAGGTATCCTACTCTTACAAGGATTACTAAAAGTCCCGGAACTGTTAATCCCTCAAGTAACCCGAAAATGCAGAAGAAAATTGACCCTATAGAAATCAGTAGGAAGTTTCTGCGAATAATTCCAGTTGATTTTAATCCTTTAATCATGAATCCTAATCCTAAGAAAACGATAACTGATAATAGTAAACCCCCCATTACAATTCCTGCGACTGTTATTAAATTGACATTATAATCGATCAAATTTTTACTTGGTATTAGAGGAGGTTCAGGGATAAAATTAAAGGATTCTAACGGGAAACTGAAAATAATGACTTCGAAAAAGATCGAGATAACGATAAATAGAAATAGGATATAACGCTTAATTTTTGGTGTTAATAACTCAGCCCCAATATACATTGCTGTGATAATAACGGGAGCAAACCAAATATAAGAAAGAATTGCCACCATTCCATTGTTAACGATATTTCTTTGCAAGAAAAGGACAAACAAAAAATCTATGAACACGCCTAAAAACATAAGACCGGCAAAAATGTTAGCTAAACTCAAATGAGCAAGGAAATTAGCCCCTAATTTCCGAGATCTGTAATAGAAGAATATACCAAAGATGAGACCGAAAATCACAACTCCAGAGGCTGTAATACCATCAATCCAACCATTAACATCCAATGCCATTTACGAATTTCACCAAATTGAATAGGTTTAAATCTTATAATATATAGCTTTCCTATCTAATTATATAACATTTCGAGTTAATAAATGATTAGTCTACTAGTTATGGGAAAGAGGGGATTTGAACCCCCGACCTCTTGGATCCGAACCAAGAATCATACCAAACTAGACTACCTTCCCTTTTGGTTGGATATTTTTGGTTACAGTTTTGAAATTATCAAATTAAAAATGTTCTGAATTGAACCTTTTTACATTTAAAAAGATTAAACCGGTCTAATCTTTAATTTTCTCTAGAATTGAAATAATTCGGTAAATGGTTGTACGGCTATGAAAAGGAATGTTAGGATCTAATGAGAGATCATCAACCATATACATTACATTGCTAGAAATAACACCGTGGGATTCATCCTCCCTATGAAGTTCATCAATGCCTCGTTGAGCAACTCTTTTTATATTACGGGGCACACTCCTGTCACCTAATAATCCGTTTAAAAGATTTTCAACGGTCTCAAAAGCTTGTTTCACTTCTTCACTATGTTCTTTTGTCATAGTTAGTGATCACCAAAAATAGAGTATTTAGAAAGTGAGAAATTTAGAATCTAAAATATTTATTAAAATTTAATTTTTGTGATTTTAGGGATTCTTTAGTAAATTCCGAATTCTCGAATTTCGCGTCTCAATGTAGGTATTTTCTCTTGAAAATCCTTTATTTGTTTATTATAGGTGCCAAAGAATTCATCGAAGTTCTTTATTTTCCCTTGATCTATTTTTTGTACAAATTCATATGTAATATTCTGAATATTCTCAAAGAACGTATTAAACGTCTCAGTAGAAGTCATAAGTTTCTCATTCACATTTTTCCCTTGTTTTCTTACCATGTTTCGAAGTTTACCCTTAGGAATTCGGATTCTTTCGATTATATTATCACATTCATTTAGGAATTCATAAGATTTGAGTTTGTTGTCAGCTTCTAGCTTAGCTTCTATTATTTCTGTTCTCCATGTATTTATCCTTCCCTTAGCATATGTGTCAAAATTCAAAGAAATTGAGTCAATACCCTCTTGGACAAGAAATCGTAAAAATTCCGGATCATCACTAGGAGCCTGCCCGCAAATCCCAACCTTCTTGCCAAAACTATGTGCTGTGGTGATAAGATGGCTTAAAGATCTCCTAAGGGCCTCACTGTTTGTTGTATATTGAAACCTTTTAGCTACGGGGATAAGTTTTGCTTCGTCCCTGTCAACACCATAAGTAAGCATTGTTAAATCATTTGATCCAATAGAAAATCCGTCAACATATTTACAGAATAAATCAGCACAAATAATATTTGATGGAATTTCCGCCATCACATACACCTTGAGATCGTCTTCTCCTCTAATTAAACCTTCACTTTCCATAATCTTTATGATCTGTGCAGCTTCAGAAGAACTTCGACAAAAAGGTAACATAATAATTATGTTTTTTAAACCCCAGCTGCGAGCTTTCTTAATTGCTCTCAATTCTAAAAGAAACGCTTCTTGAAATTCGTCGTGAGTATACCGTGAGCAACCTCTGAAGCCTAAAAGAGGATTGTTCTCATCTCCTTCATATATCCAGCCACCAATTAGATTTGCGTACTCATTTGTTTTAAAATCAGAAAGCCTTACAACACATTCTGCGAGACTTCCATCTTGTAGCGTTTTCCAGACCCCCGCAGCAATTGTGGCTATTCCTTCTGCTAATTTATCAACATAAAATTCTTCCTTATCCTCGTATCCAACTGTTAACTCTCTTACTTTATCTAAAGTTTGTTTTAATTGATGAATTTCTCGATTGAAGGGATCTTTGTGGTATAGATCACTTTTTTTCATCATTTCAATTTTTTTCCGTTGATCTAATAATATTTCATGTCTCATTTGAAGTGCGTCAAAATCTATTAAAGCATTAGGGTGAATTTGTGCCTCATCATTGATGATAAACTCTAATCTAGCAAGTCCAGTTCCATCAGGATATTTTCCGGAAGAAAGCGCTCCCTTTGGAATCCCCAAATTAACTAATACTTTTGTGTTAGTCTGGGGGAGTTTCGCAAACTCAATAGTATCAAAATCATACTCAACATCTTTTAACCAGATACGTGGTTCTCCTTCACTACAATCGATAGTTACATATTCAATGTCATCTCGTTGTTTTTCCTTCATAGTTTGAATTATATTATCAGCACCTACGATGGATGCAATGTTTAATTCTCTTGAAACAATTGCCGCGTGACAAGTTGGTCCACCTCTTTCTGTAATTACCCCACCCAAATTTTGCATATATGAAGTCCAATCAGGGTTAGTTTCTTCAGTGATAAGTATGTCTCCTTCCTTTAATAAGTGTGCATCGTTGATTGACTCTATTACTTTTACTTTTCCGTACCCAATTCTTCGACCAATAGCAATTCCCGTATTTTCTACAAGAAAACCCTCCTGAGTAAGTTGTTCAGGGTCTTCAAGAAGATAAAAGATTTCTTCAGTATCCCCTTTTTGAGAATGCACTGTTTCTGGGCGAGCTTGAACGATATAAACTCTGCCGTTATTCCCAACAGCCCACTCGATATCCATACGTCTATTATAATGTTTTCTTATTTTTTGGGCGAATTCCGCTAAAATAAATACTTCTTCTTCGGTTAAACAATATTTCATTTGGAGATCTTCGGGTACAGGGACAACTTCGGTTCCAATTTGAGCTCCCCCATTTGAGAAAATCATCATTTTCTCCTTTTTAACTAATTCATGACGAATAATTCTAAGTTGTCTTGGATCGTGTTTAAATACAATAAACTCGTCTCCTTTTTCTACTCCCTGTACAATTAATTCTCCTAATCCCCAAGTACCTCTTATGACAACAACGTTTGGATTTCCAGAGTCAGGATCCTCGGTGAACATGACACCAGAAGCTTTTACTCCTTTAATCCCCCCAGCCATTTCCTGAACTCCCACTGAAAGCTTTACGGCAAAATGATCGAATCCTGCTCGTTCACGATACATTGTTGCCCTGGTGGTAAACACGGAAGCCATATCTTTCAAAATATATTCTAATATTTCTTTTTCTCCCGATATATTTAAGTGGGTATCTTGTTGTCCTGCAAATGAAGCATCAGGGAGATCTTCTGCTGTAGCTGAACTTCTTACAGCAAATGAGGTTTCTTCCCCAATTTTCTTATTCAATTTCGAATAAGCATCTAAGATTTCATCAGCTAAAGAATCAGGTATTTTAGACTGTTCAATGACGTATCGGATATTTGCACAGATTTTATCAACTTTTTCTACAGCTTTGATATCTTCCGATTTTAACTCGTCTGAAATCCGACTAATATCTCCTGAAATAAGTTCTCTCAAAGAAACTTCCTTGTCTTTAATGGTGAAAAAATTAGTATCTAGAACATAATCAAAAGCAGTTGAGGTCACGGCGAAACCAAGGGGTACTGCAATTCCAAAACTTAACAACTCTCCAAGGGACGCATTTTTACCTCCTACAAGAGGTACATCTCCGACCCGTAGATCTTCAAACCATTTAATATATCTATAATCACTCATTTTTAAGGAAATGCCTCGGGTAAGCGTAATATTGAACTTATCTTATTTCATTATTAAGTATTCTTCTAAATATAAATTAAAGGTTAATAAAAAAAGTAACTCATATTTTAATTCAATTCTTTTTCAAATACGTCAAAATCAGAGGAGGTATAAAGACAGAATCTTACTTCCTCAATTTGAGTATCACCTTTTAAGTATTCTTTTGTACTGGAAATCATGATTTTTGCACACCTGTCGATAGGATACCCAAAAATTCCTGTAGAAATAGCGGGAAATGAAATAGTTTTTAATATGTTCTCATCCATTACTTTAAGACTGTTAAGGGTCGCGTTCTTCAATTTTTCATCCTCCGATCCCTCTCCCATTCTTGGTCCTACAGCATGAATCACATACTTTGCTTTTAGATTTCCTCCCGTTGTAATTACAGCTCCTCCCACAAATGTGCCCCCGATTTTATTGCATTCTTCTTGAATTGTGGGCCCTCCTTTTCTTCTAATTGCCCCTGCAACACCTCCTCCTAGAATTAACTGTGCGTTTGCGGCGTTCACTATTGCGTCTACTTCTTGTTCTGTTATATCCCCTTGGGCTAACTTGATCAGAGAATTTTTAATTTTTAATTGTTTCATATTAGAATCCTTCAAGAATAATTCATAAAATAAATTAGAATTTACTATTTTTAATAATATAAGAAAAAATTAAGAAAAAAGAATTAGTGGTCGTGATTGTGATCCGGGCCATGATCGTGATCATGGGAATGTTCATTTTCCTGCTTCTTGAAGATTTCATCTAATTTGTCCCGATCCTCATCACTCATTTTACTCATAGCATCCATTTGCTGCTTCATAAGTGCTCTCATAAAGTTATTGGTAATTATTTGGTTTAACACTGGAGTTGCTATTCTCATCCTCGTTAATTCATAAAACTCGATTTTTGCATTATCACGCATTTCTTTTAACTCTTCAGGATTCATGCCCTCATTTCCTACTCCGGGGCAATCAACATCCACACTAAAGTGCTGTCCATCGAATTCTAGAGGGTAATTGCGGCATCTAAGTGGGCGATTCGTGTATACAAGGCATTTTTTCTGATCTACATTATACATTGGGCATTTAGCATCTAATAATTCTGAGATAGGAGATTCCGAAAATGGAACTGTAGAAGTAGGTTTATCTTCTCCTTCCTTAGGGAGGGGTAGAGGTTTTAAGATTAGTTCTAATATACCATCTGGTTTTTGGTATATATCAATATACGGTAGAAAATTAGCTACAACGTTATTTCTAGCCCACATCTCTAGATCCCACATGGTTAGGGGGATGGGACCCATATGCATACAACAAGTATCTACTCTAGTACATTTAAATTTAAATTTTGCCTTAGGTTCTTCTTCTTCCTTTTTTTCTTCTTCATTCTCACTAACTTGACTTTCTTCTGCTTGTTCTGAGGCATCTTCGCTTTTAATTTCTGAATTCTGATCAGGTTGATCTTTTTCTGACATTAATTTTGTCCCTCAATAAATCATTATTTGGTGAATTATCAATTATTACACTACAATTTTTCTTTAAAAAAAAAATTTATTGATTATTTTGATAAGTTTCAGTTAGTAATTAAGATTTTTTAAATAAATCTTCGGTTTTAAGCAACCGTCCAAGGCTAACTAGAACGGGTTCGATTATTTTTTCATCCCTTATTCCTGTTAGGACTATTTTTCCCGTACTAAATATTAAGAAAACTGATTTCACGGGATCAGAACGTTTAAAAATAATTCCTGGAAAGACCTCGGGCTCATAAATAATATTTTCTAATTGAATAGCTGCCTTATCTAGATTAATTTCTTTACTTAAGTCAGCGGTAACCACAATATTAACTATTTCAAATGTAAATGACTCATGTTCTAAATGAGAGGGAAACACTTCTTTTATTTTCTGAATTAGTTTTTGTATTGTTAATTCTAGATTCTCAGCTGATTTTAACCCGGTAAGTACTAATTTTCCATTCTTGAAAATAATAATTACGCATTTAGGGTGCTTTACTCTTTCGAAAAGGCCTGGAAAGCGATCAGGATTATATTGAGAGTTATTTAATTTTGAGGAAAGAAGGTTCAAATCCAGGGGATTATTTAAAGCTAATGAAGATTTAACTACGATGTTTTGGACAATATAAGTTAAACTACTCTTATTTTCACTAGATTCCGCTTTAAGGACCATTCTTGGACTCTTTGATTTCTTTAGATCTCAATAACTATTAACATATTTAAGATACCATGTTATAAATATGTAATATTTTAACCAAAATCGTATGAGGATATCTTATAGCCCATTTGACTAAACAATTATCTTAGTATAAGAGGTAAAGTTAAATAACAATAATTTTTACCCTTCTAATAAAGATTTTTTATAATTATTAATTATCTTATACTAAATCAGTTGTATGCTAAATAATGGAGCAAATTCTTATTAAGAAACTATTTATTTGGGCTATACTATCAATAAATTTGATATTTGCATTTATTATTGGGATTAGCATTCCCCAATTAGAGACTTATAATGGTCATATCTTTGGATATGTTATGATTCCTTTGTTGATTATTCTAAATTTCATTATAGTTGACAGATTTCATTTTTACATCGTCCAATTAGAAAAAAGGGAGGATAGGCACGATGATGAAGATTAAAGCGATTGCAAAAATGAAAAAACCTATCATAGAGTATAATGAACGAAAATACGTTTTCTCAATAAAATCTTTAATTATATTTGCAATAGGTGGACCAATATCAGCATATTTAGTCTATTTATTTTTTGATCTGCAGCTTAATTATTGGTTACACGAAATTGTTGTAAAACAGACGGTGTATTT
>JAEOTL010000288.1 GCA_016839845.1 Promethearchaeota archaeon | reverse complement strand
GATATCTCGTGAAGAGATTTCAGTCGAACGGGGTAAAGTCATGGATGTAATTCGATTTACTCGAGCAATAACAATCGTATTGAAATCCAATTAATATCTATATTAGTACTTCTTTTTTTTACTGTCTATCTTTTAAAGAGTCTGATTTATTCATCAGTCAATCGAAATATTTATTAATTTCCTTATGAATTATTTTACCATCAAGATTTATCCAAAAATAATAGTTAAGAATTAATATACAATAAAATAAAAATAAGAGGTAAATATCTTATGAGAAGAGAAATTGCTGTAGTTGGAATTATAATCGGTATAGCCGGAGGATTCTTTGCTGGATGGTTGATACCTCCACTTTTTACTGCGCAACCGGCCGGATCATTAGTCGATCAGATCAAAGCGCGAGACCCCGCTGAAATCATTATAGGGACTAGTTCTGATTGGCCACCTTTCGAAATTTATAATACTTCTACTCTGCAGTATGAAGGTTTCGATATAGATCTTTGTAATTTAATTGCTGCGGACCTCGGCGTTGGGATTCATTGGTCAGACATGTCATTTAGTGCCTTGATTGAAGCTTGTCTTGCAGGCTCTATCGATATGATTGCGGCCGCAATGTTCGCCACACCAGCCCGAGTACAACAACTCGCGTTCTCCATGGGCTATATTCGAACTAATATGGTTATGGTGGTCTTGGAGAATTCTACAATAACTGTGAGTAATTATACGGATCTTTTGGGTTTGGAGGTCGATGTCCTATCGGGTACCGCCGAAATGTGGGAGTTAGATGACAACAGTATACCTTATAATGATTTCCCTAAAGCTGATGTTATGGCCACAAGACTTGCTGCTAATACTTCCCAAGTAGCTTTCGTAGACGAACCAGTCTTTGACATTTGGGCGAAAATTTACGACTTTAAAGTTGTTTTTACTGTGCTTGCTGAACCTTGCTCGTTCTTTTGCCGTTGGGATGATCCCGAACTGATGGCAGTGATCAATGATGTTATTCTTAATGCTTATACAGATGGAACGCTCGATGCTCTCGTTGATAAGTGGTTTGTGTGAGCAAGACTCTGAAATACAAGTAAAGGGTACCCAAAGTGTTGGTGCTTTCTGATCTATGTCTAAGGGGGATTTTTATGCTTAATATACCCCTGACTAAATCTTTTTTTTTTAATATTTAAAGTTTAAAAACCTTAGAATAAAATACTATATTAACTAAAAGTTCATCCAAGTTTTTGATTGCAAATCTTAATTAATAACCCAATAATTATAAAAAATTTTCCATTATTAGATTATAACCATGTTGTTTCAAGGAGAATCGGAATTTAGAGCTTTAGTTATAGGAATTGTCATAGCATTAACCGTTTCCATTACCGTCTTCATAATCGGGATGTTTACTATGAGATGGTACGCCAAGAAAAAGAGATGGGACAATTCTATCAAAACTGCTTTTAAAGTCAATGTCCTATTACTCATAATAAATATTCCAGCTAATCTTCTATTTTATTTCTATTTTGGTGATAATTTTGTTACTGACATAATTAGCTTAGTAATTAACCTTATTATTGGGGTTATGATTGTTATGCTAGTTTACAAAAAGAAGTTTTGGGATTCATTTCTGTTTGTTTTCGTCATTCAACTCATTCTTTTTCCAATAACTCTCATATTAGGTTTCATTATAGGATTCCTTTTATTCTTAATATTTTTTCCAGGCATAGCTTTTAATAGTTTTATCATTATATGGGATATTTTTTCGCTTATTTTTATAAATGGATTGACTACAACGCTGCTGCTTACTGCCTTAGGTCTATTGGGGGGTTTTGTATTGGGTTTATCGCTTGCGCTCATGCGAGTATATGGTGGTAAAGAACTTATGTGGTTTTCAAGTGGCTATGAGAAGTTATTTCGCGGTATTCCAATTCTAGTACTGATTTTTATCTTCGCTTTCGGAATACCGGAATTATTTTGGTTCATACCTCACCCTCTCGATAGAATTCTAGCTAGTGTAATTTTAGCACTGGCTCTTCGAAGTGCTGCTTATCAATCTCAGATCTTTCGCGGAGCTATTTTATCTGTTAATTTAGGGCAAATGGAGGCTGCTCGTGCGTTAGGAATGAGTCGGATGAGAGCTCTTCGACACATTATACTACCCCAAGCTTTAAGGTTAGCAGTACCAGGGTGGTCCAATGAATATGCAGTGGTTATTAAGGATACATCTTTTGCCTTTGAGGTTGGTGTTATTGAGATGACGAAATGGGCTTATCGGTATGGAACAAACTATCCAGAACTGTGGGTTGTATCAATGGGTGTTCTCGCAATCACTTACTTTCTATTTACTTTTCCTGTGACAAAGTTGTTTGGAGAAAGGCAAACCAAAAAATTAAAATCGTTAGGTATTGGAGGTGGTTAGGTATAGGTGAACCTGTGCTAGAGTTAATTAATGTATGGAAGTCATATGAAGATTTGCAAGTCCTGAAGGGTATATCATTAAAGGTATTAGAGCGAGAAGTTAAAGTTATCTTTGGACCGAGTGGTTCTGGTAAAAGTACACTTCTGAGATGCATCAATATGTTAAACCCACCTGACAAGGGTGAAATTTTCCTCAGGGGAATAAATCTTAATAACCCTGAAACCAATCTTAACGCTATACGGTCAAGAATCGGTATGGTTTTCCAACACTTTAACCTTTTTTCACATCTCAAAGCAATAGATAATGTTAGTATTGGTCTACGCCGGGTTAAAGGATTTTCAAAAGAAGAAGCTCGTTTAAAGGCACTTGAAGCTTTAAATAGTGTGAAGATGACAAAATGGGCTGATCACTACCCTGCGCAGTTATCTGGGGGACAACAACAACGTGTGGGTATTGCCCGTGCCTTGGCTATGGAACCAGATGTAATTTTATTTGATGAGCCCACCTCAGCTTTAGATCCTGAATTAATTGGTGATGTGCTCCAAGTCATGTTAGATATTGCCAAATCAGGCACTACGATGATAGTAGTCACTCACGAATTGGGATTTGCTAGGGCTGTTGCATCAGAAATGATCTTCCTCGGTGAGGGTACTATATTAGAGCGTGGAACTCCCCAACATTTCTTTACTTCACCCAAATCAGAGCGTGTAAAAAAATTTCTAGAACAGCTTAATATCTTGTATGGTGGGCATGAGAAGCTTTTAGACCTCTCAAATGGTGATGAAAAAAAGTGATATTTCAAGCTCCTCCCAACCCCATAGAGGAATTTCTTGTCGTACTGGGATTTTGGGATCATCTTTTACCTGGTTTCCTCATAATGTTATGGTTGTATGGGTTGGCACTTGTGATGGGCTTTTTTCTAGGGCTTATACTTGCTATTCTTCGCCAATATGGAGGAAGGATTTTTTCACGGTTTGCAACGGTGTACATCGAAATTATACGAGGTACACCTTTGGTTGCGCAGTTATTACTCTTATATTATCTGCCAACTAGTTTAAATATTGCATGGAAACTTGAAGTTAATTTAATAATTTTAGACAAAGGCATGACAATTACTCTCCTTAATCAAGCTACCCTTACCGGTATCATCACATTAGGACTTAATAGCGCAGCTTATCAAGCAGAATACTTCCGTGGAGCTATTTTATCTGTCGGGGAGGGACAGATAATAGCCGCCCAATCACTTGGTATGACTCGTTTTAGTGGAATCTATCATATTGTCCTACCACAAACTTTACGTCGTGTAATTCCTTCATGGTCAAATGAAGCGGCTTATCTTCCGAAATATACCGTAGTAGTCTATTTCATCGGAGTAAAAGAACTTTTTCGTGAGGCATACTATATTATAACGTATCCACATATCTCAGCGAACCCACTTACTGTATATATAATTGTCGCCATCATCTTTCTAATTATGATCTCACTCATATCTAAGGGATTGGATACCCTCCACAAACGGACAGGGATTCCTGGTTTGTAACATGTCCAAATATAAACAAATTTCTTTTTTTAATTGAAGATTTCTCATTTTTCAAACTATATATTATTTATATGATTTAATGTTACAATTTTAAGAAGATATTTTTAATTATTATGAAAATTGTTGATTTACGATCAGATACGGTTACCAAACCATCTCCCGAAATGTGGGAATATATAAAATCAATGGGTAATTCTCGACTTGGAGATGATGTTATGGGGGAAGATCCAACTGTTAATGAATTAGAGCATAAAGCTGCTAAACTTACTGGAAAAGAAGCTGCACTTTTCGTAACCTCGGGGACTCAAGGCAACTTAGTATCACTACTCTCTCAAACAAGACCAGGAGACGAAATATTATTAGAAGAATTTAGCCATATATATAAAAATGAAGTAGGGAGTGCGGCTCGTATCGGAGGGTTAATGGTTAGAACTTACTCATCAATTAAAGGTGTTCCTTCATTTGATCAACTCCAAAAATTAATTCGTGATAAAGAGGATATACATGAACCGCCAACGACTCTCTTTTCAGTAGAAAACACTCATAATTATCATGGAGGAGTGATTATCCGACCAGAAATAATTAAGGATATGAAGGAATTTTCAGAAAAGAATGATTTAAAAGTGCATTTAGATGGAGCAAGAATTTTTAACGCAGCAATCGGATTAAATGTACCTGTAACTGAAATTACTAAATATACCGATAGTGTAATGTTCTGCCTGTCCAAGGGTCTTTCCTGCCCTGTAGGATCAATTGTAGCGGGCACTCAAGAATTCATTTCTAAAGCTAGGAGATTTCGAAAAATGCTTGGTGGAGGAATGCGTCAGGCGGGAATTATTGCTGCTTTTGGACTTATTGCGTTAGAACCTAAATGGATAGGTAGACTTGCTGATGATCATAAAAACGCAAAGATCCTCTCTCAAGGATTAAAAAGCTTTAACTTACCCATAAAAGTGCATCCGACAGACACAAATATTGTGATCATTGAGTTGTTAGAAAAGGTTAGAATTCTCAAAATTATTACAGCTCTTAATAAAGTAGGAATTTTAGCTTTTAACATTAGTAAAGAAAAAATTAGATTTGTGACTCATTATGGAATAGATGAGGATGATATTAACTATAGCATAGAGCAAATTGGACCCATTTTAAAAAAAAATTTATAATATCCTCAGAAATTATTAAATTATATATTGAAGGAATAGAAATTTGAAAAATGAATGTAGACGATTTTGAAGACATTTTATATG
>JAEOTL010000107.1 GCA_016839845.1 Promethearchaeota archaeon | reverse complement strand
GGCATAATTATAATTACAAGATTTTAATCATTAATATATTTTCAACCCCCAAGTTTATATAGGTAGATTCCGATATACTACTTGCCACAAAAATTATATCGATAACGATATATTATTCGGTGATCAAAATATTTAGTACTCATAGAAAAGGAGTTTTATCGGGTTTAGAGTTATTTGTCTTAAAAATTATCAATCATAATCCAGGAATTACGGGTTATAAAATTATCCAGAAGATTACAGGAAGACCGAGAGGATTATGGAGGGGTACAGCAGGATCTATATATCCACTGTTGAGAATACTCGCCGAAAAAAAGGAATTCGTAAGGATTGAAGAAATTTTTGAGAATAATCGTCAAAAAAAAAGGTATTTCATCACTGAGAAAGGAAAAATAGAACTTAAAAAAGCATTAAGAAATAACATATACCCTAGTATGCACTCATTTATGGACTCTATTTTTGCTTTAGTAGGGGATCTTCCTGGAGTAAAGCAAAATGTTGAGACAATGTTCTGTAGTTTTCCTCATCACCGAAATGTGGAAATTGATGAGAATGATTTATCTTTAGAAAATCAACTACACATTAAGCAAGTTATCAAACGACTCGAACTATCTCAGAATGAACTAGATCAGAGATTAAAGATAATCAAAAACCAAATTGTAAGATTCAGGTCAGTCTTAGAAAACATTGAGAAGGATCGTAAAGAAAAATCGAGACCTATCGAAGTTTACGATGACGACCTGTATACTTAAATGAAAAATTGAAAATAAAAATTAAAAGTAAAAAAAAGAGGTATAAAAAACATGGATGAAGAAAAACCTCCTGAACATCATGGTCCACGTGGGCACCATAATCCTCGCGGGCACAATGGTCGAAGAGGAATGGGTGGTTGCTTTCCCTTTAGTCCCCAGGATATTCATAAAATGAAAAGGATGGCTCATCATTTTATGAAAGGTTTTGTGGGGAACCATATTCCCTATAATCTTGAGGATCTTGGAGAAAGCTATTTGATTACTGTCCCACTAGCAGGGCGAACTAAGGAGCAAATCACGGTTTCTTTAATTAATTCACAACTTAATATTAAAGCTGAGAAACCGAACATTCCTGAGAGAGAACGTATAGAGGAAAAACCTAAAGAAGAGACGTTCGGACCGTTTTTTTGGAAAGGATTCACTTTTGTTGAAGTAAATATGGATATTTCTTTACCTGCTGATGCGGATACAGACTCAATCGTTTCAAAAATGGCAAATGGGCTCCTAAAAGTAACATTTGGTAAAAAACCAGCCAAAAAAATAGATGTAAGTTAGAGTTAATTATTCGTCTCTCAAATTAAGGAGGAGCGCTTTAGAACTAGAGCCTTGAGAGCAATATGTTTCCAAAGCACCCCACATAATAATATTTTTTTTTCTTTTTTAATCTACTCCTCAACAACTCATTTTTATTTGTACTGAGTAAAAAAAAGAGATAAAAACAAAATTAATACTTTTTTTTCTTATTTTTTAGGTTTTCTCTTATTAAAGAATATATACACGACTAATCCAACTCCACAAGCACCAATAATCATCAGAATCAAGAAAAAGATCCATTCTTCATTCGTGCTAGCAATCTGGAAAATTATTTCTTCACTTATGTCCTTAACTATAAAAGTAGATATAGTTCCTTTTTTTCCATATGAAATTTCTACAGTATAATTAGTGACCCCTACACGGTTAAATATTAGAGTATTTCCAATTGAAGATGCATCTTGACATCCGAGTTCGGTGACCAATTCTGTTAAGTATCCTGATTGAGGTGATCCAACAGCAAGACCATTTAGAGCCAGTTGCCAGAGAAAGTCGTCAGCAGTAAGGTTTGGAAAACTTAATCCAGAGAAGAATATGAGGGGATTAAGTTCAGCTGCTATGGTATTATAATCATCTAACATGGTTTTAACGTCCACTGGATCCTTAAATACTAAGACTCCTTCAGCATAGCTTGATTGCTCTAGATAAGGGCCTTCTGTGAAATTCCATACTGCGCGTACTCCGTACCATAGATTATAATTACCTGTGTAATTTGCATTGATTGTTGTTTCATTATATCCCATACTATTTATGAGGGGTATCAACGTTATCAGATCTTCAAAATTAAAGTATTCTGACATAAATAGTGAGGTGAACACATCCCAGGTTTGCCATGTATTATCATTCCAACCAAGGATAGTTGCCTTGCTATTCGCACCGGTTATATTCGCATCTCCTTCAAACCAGAAGCTGGGATTACTGGATGCATTGACAGTTGTTTTCCATGCGGAATCGTCGTATTGATCTACAGTGAATACATCCGTTCCTTTGGCTAATGTTAATTGATACGTTGGGCTAGCTGATACTGATGTAGCAAAAAATCCACAAATTAATATCCCTAAAAAAACGAAACTTAGAAGACTCGTTTTATATCTATTCTTAAGTAGTTTCATTTTACAATTGCCTCCGTTTGAATTTTAATGCTGCTAGTAGAAAGAAAAAAACGATGTTTACAACCAAGAGTAGTAATCCCATCGTAACTGTGGGTGTTATCCATTGCCCAAACGTAAATTCACCACCACCTCCAAATGGACCCATACCACTTCCACTAAAAGAAAATTCAATATACCTTGGATCTGGGAAAGGGAATTGGAGTATGCCTGTTATTAATGTGCCTAAATATGCTAAAGAGTAAAGAGGTTCAAACGTATCTCCAAAAACTAAAGTAACGATCTGATCAGCGATGTTAAATCCAATGAGAAGGATTATAAGGGTAGAAATGATTGTAAGATTTACACTCCTCATAAAAGAGCTAAAAAACGTAACGAAACTACTCAGAGCAATAACATATAGCAATGCAACACTATATGAATAAAACAAGCGGATATTAATTGGTCCACCATAATAGTAAAACGCAAAAAGTGCTAACATCAAATAATAAGCTGTAATAATGCTGATGACTAAGATTAGGTTCCCAAGATATTTCCCTAAGATTAGCTTGTATTTGTTGATTTTTGGAAAAACGATAAAACCGGTCTTTTTGTCAAATTCAGAACAGATTATTCCC
This sequence comes from Promethearchaeota archaeon, assembly GCA_016839845.1. The sequence goes on along the minus strand of JAEOTL010000107.1, from coordinate 8,811 downwards.
GAAAAAAATAAACATGCTGCAAAGAGAGTCAAGAATGAGATAAATTGTAAACCATTTTCATAGAATTCGGCTTGTGTAGCTGACAGTAGAAAACCAGGAATTAATTGTAATATATATCCTACTAGGATAGCGACTAAAATAGCGATTAATAAAAAGAAGTAAAACTTTTTTCTCTGCTTCTTCAGCTCAAATCCAATAGTGTAGAATACTGGTTTTATCCCAATATAATTTTCATTTTTTCTTGCCATCTTTTCATCCCCCTCCATTCGTTTTGGGTTCATTATCCTTTACCATTTCAGCATATACTCTTTCTAATTGGGATGTTTTTGGTTGTGTAAATGAGGTAACTGTAAAATCCGATTCGAACTCTTTTACGAGTATTTTTAAAATTTCTGCCTTTGATTCAATGTTCCCATCATAGAAGATTTGGAACCCTTGCAATTCAGGACGATACTTTATGGGAATCTTTGATATAGTAGGATCTAAATTTTGATCTAAATACGGTTCTAAAGTATCGGTTAACCGATTTAAAATAGGTTCTAATTTATCTGGTCTAAGTGGTTCAAGTAACTCACAATCTAATTCACTTGATTTCAAGGTAAGAGCTAATTTTTCGACTGTATCGAATCCTATTATCTCCCCAAAATTAATTAAGGCGATTTTATCGCAAACTTCAGAAATTTCATATAACATATGTGAGGCTAGGAATACCGTTTTTCCTAAAGATTGAAGCTCTCGAATGTATCTTCGAATTTCGACTCGAGCTAATGGATCTAATCCAGTTTGAGGTTCATCTAGTATTATTATCTCAGGATCATGGATTATAGCTTGAATTATTCCTAACTTCTGGGTCATACCTTTCGAGAAAGTTTTAACATTTTCATGTTTCCAGTCAGAAAGCTTGAACAAAGCTAATAATTCGTCAATACGTTCTTCAAGTTTATCTTTTGGGTAATTTTGAAGCTTCGCAAAGTACTTAAGGAGCTGATATGCTGTCATATTGTAAAAATTTGGGATATCAATTAAAAATCCTATTTGAAAAATAGTAGTCGAAACGTGTTGTAAATCTTCTAATTCATTATGATTAGTCCGAATTAAGATTCTTCCCGAGTTTGGCCTCAATATCTTTGCAATCATTTTGATGGTTGTAGTTTTACCTGCACCATTAGGTCCAACAAGTCCTATTGTTTCACCTCTACAAACTTCAAGGTTTATGGCATTTACAGCTGTAAAGTTGCCAAATTTTTTTGTTAAGTTCTCCAATTTAAGTATAACTTCTGTCATAATGTGATTAAATTTTTGAAATTTTACTGATGTTATCGAATTAATGGTTGGGATAAATAATCAATCTGTTTAAACTTTGATATTCTAAAATATTAGAACTTTCAGACGTGAATTCATACTCAAATAGAGAAAAGTAAAAAAAAACAACATGTATAAATAATATAAGTTTTCTTAGAATTACATCAATATTTTCCTGTTAGCTCTTTTGTTCAGCTATTTCAACTTCTTGATAATATTTTTTTTCAATTTTCAGAGCAATAATCGCACTCACCATGCTAACTAGTGCCTTCACGGAAACTTTCCATCCTAATTTATTATGCATCGCTCTAAGTAAGAAAAGGATGATGATGTTAAACACAGCTACCACCAACCAGATTGTAAAGTAGGCATCTAGCATACCGATGAAAAACACGAGGAATACATTGTGCCCAAGAAAGATGGTAAATGAGTAATATGAATAGAAATAGAGAAATTTGTAGCTCTTCTTTGTTTTAATTACTTCAAAAACTTCCATTATGATAAGTACTGCTAAACCCGCTAAAATAATTCCTAGAGCATAAAGAATTGATGAAAATGTGTTAAACGTTATAAAATTAGGAAATTGAAACAAAACAGCAAATATAAGAATACCTATACCTATACCAAAGGAATAAATTATTGCTCGATGTGATAAAAAGAATTCCTTTTTCTTCAGATCATCAATGTTTTTTAATTTAAAAAGGTATTCGCCTATAACAGAACCGACAACAACGACTCCGTAATAATTTAAGATGACATACGCATCTATAGGATTAAATAATAAGTGATACAAGAAACCTAATAAATCAGGTTGTCCAATATATGGGGAAAGTACCGTTAATAGGTAATGATTGAGAAGAAATATTACTAAACCTAAAATAACTCTAAATATTTTGGAAGTTTTTAACACAGGCCATAACAATAATAAACACACCCCAATTGTTTGTAGAGCATTCCAACTCCAAATATCTGTTAGATCGCCTCCCCCAAAAACCATAGCGACACCAAAGTTGAAAAAAAGGCCTATAATGAGGATAAAGAAACCTCTCAAGAGGTAAGTATTTCTAAAAGTTTTCATCATAACTTTCTGAGTTTGTAAATTATTTCGATACGCTAATGTTGCGCTTGCTCCTGAGATAAAAAGAAACCCTGTGGCACCAATAGGCGCAAGGAATGCATACAGCCAGAATTTAAGCCAAAAATCTTCGGGTCTTATCCAGAACTGAAGCATGTGTCCATAGACCATAATCCAGATTGAAAATCCCCGGAGTGCATCAACACTATTTATCCGCTTCAATTTCTTAAAATTTAGTTTTTTTTATATTTAAAATTGTTAAAGATATATATATCATTTGTTAAAATTGAATGTATATGATGGGCTGTAACAATTGCTTAAATTAGATATTCTATCAATTTTGAGATTAGAAATTTAATTCCTTAATTCTTGAGTGTCCTGTAAAATTCAACTGTATTATCCTTGTATTATATAGAATAATATATCTAACTAAGCTTGAAATCATTAACGAAATATGTTTTAACTTAAGTAAGGGGTTAAAGATCAAAATATGAAATTAATAACTTGCCACATCCCGGAAGCATACCTATCAGGTATAGAAGAATTAGTTAACATGAACTTATATCCTAATCGTTCTGAGGTGATTCGTGTAGCAATAAGAGATTTGCTAAAAACGGAACTTAGTTCGATTTTGAGAAAAGTTAAGGAGTAATTATAAACTCTTTTTCTTCCTTTATTTTAAAGTTGTTCATGTTGATTTTGCAGAGTTAATTCAAATATCTACTAATTTAAAATTTTAAAAATTCTTCTAGTTTTTCTTATGCAATGCCATTTAATCATTTTGATTTCGAATACATTGATGCTCACAGTCATTTTTTCCCTCCTCAAATATTTAATGCTATTTGGAAGTACTTTGAACAAACGGATGAAAAAGGTAATATTAAAGGATGGCCAATCAACTTAAAACTTCCAACAGAAGAGTTAATACAATTTTTAGAATCACAAAATGTAAAAGCTTATACAACATACAATTACGCTCATAAAGAAGGCGTGGCTGAATTTATTAATGAATGGGTTAATGAATTTTGTATTAAACACAAGAATGCCATCCCATTTGGATGTGTATGGCCAAATGATACTAATCGGGTTGAGTATATAAGAAAAATATTTGAGGTTTACAATTTTCATGGAATCAAAATTCAGCCTTTAGTTCAAGAATTTTATCCTGATGATAAAAGGATGTATGACGTCTATAATTTAGTATTGGACCAAGGAAAATGGATTTGCTTTCATGCGGGAACAGCTCCTTACCGTAACAAATATGTAGGGTATAAAAATTTTATAAAATTTATGGATAAATATCCGGATATAAATGTAATAGTAGCGCACATGGGCGCTTTCGAATACAAGAAATTCTTTAGGCTTCTTGATAAACATGAGAATTTATACTTAGACACTACAATGATTTTCATTCCAGATAATATTTTTCCTGAAAGAAAATCAAAACAACCAAAACCAGGGGAGTTAGTCTCTTATCAGGACCGAATATTGTTTGGGAGTGATTTTCCCAACATCCCATATGAATACCTAAGTTCAACAAAAGGTTTGTTAGAATTTGACCTAGCTAGAAGTTTCTATGAAAATATTTTTATTAATAATGCTAAAAGGATATTTGATGTTGCTATAGAATAGCTAGACTAAGAGCCATCACGAGCATTCCAGCAGCTATCCCAAGGATTGAAAGATGTTCTTTACCTAAGGAGCGAGACATCGGTAATAATTCATCTAAAGAGATATAGAGCATGAATCCCCCTACAACAGAGAGCATTGCTCCTAGAAGATAGTCATTAATGAAAGGGAAAAGAAATAAACCTACAGTTATAGCTCCCAAAGGCTCACTTATACCCGAAACGAATGACCATAAAAATGGTTTTAGTTTACTATCATTCGACATGGATACTGTCGTAGCAACGGCTATCCCCTCAGGAATATTATGAAGAGCTATTGCAATTGTTATTAACAGTCCGAGTTCAAAATCCTTTAAAGTTCCTAAAAAGGTGGCCATACCTTCTGGAAAATTATGAATAAAAACACCTAGAGTTACTAATAATGACGTTTTTCTTAATTGAGTTTGATGTGAAAGCTGCTTTCTGTGTCTATTTTGATGTCTATGCTGAAGTTTGTGACGAAATCTATGTCTTTTTTTAGAGTTCGTTTGGGGAACTAATCCGGGATTCTCATATTGAAGAATTTCTTCTCCTTCATGAAGTTTATCTTCATACTCATAGTAATGAGTTACTTTATTGTCGATTAGAAGCATTATTCCCATGCCTAGAATGAAATAGAGAGTACCAATAAAAACATTCGTTTCCTGTATTCCTGTTTGTAACAATTCTAGAAAAGATATAAGAATCATTACTCCAGCGGAAAAACCCATTATGAATGAAATTACTTTTTTATTGGGTTTTCCTAAAAAGAAAACAAAGAGGCTGCCTATTGTTGTAGACAATCCCGCAATTGCACTTAAGAGTAAGGCAGTGAATATAGGCTCCATCTTTCTAGCTTAGAATTTATCGTAGATAAAAATATAAAATTTTATTACATGTTAAAATTTCTTGATTTAGATATATCTAATTTATGTAATTGAAAGTTAATATAAAAAGATTTTGAAACTTAATACAACAAAAAATAAGACGAATAATATGAAAGATAATAGAATTTTAGTTATTCAGCGGAAAATAGTCAAGTAGGATGATGCTTTGTTTTAAGCTAATAAAAAGATGAATCCAAACTTAAAATAATGTTACTATTTATAATAGTTCTACATTTTTTTAATTTATCACTAATTAGAATTTTATAGGATGAGAATATGCGAGAAATTAATGATGCTGATCGATTGTTTTATTTTGAAAGAAATTTCGTGACTCTTGATGGACTTTGGATGTTGGAAACAGAAAGGGAAATTGGATGGGATGCTGCTCTAAAAATTGACGTAATAGTTTGGACGCGACTTTTGAAGATAATCTTTCGAAGATTAAAAAAATACTTGAAAATTGACACAAATACAGTTCAAGATTTAGTAGAGATAATCACGTTTCGGTGGTCTATAGAAGGGTGGAAATATAAGGTAGATCAAATTTCTGATTCAGAAGTTATAATAAATGTAACGGAATGCCCGTACAAAGCTTCGATGGATAGAAATCCAGAACGTCAAGACAGAATTCCTCTTATATGCGAGAACATGTGTTTTCCTTTTTATAAAGACGCTTTTAGGGATTTTAATCCTAATGTCGTCTTCAATAGAGAAACTGCGATGGGATTAGGAGACGAAACGTGTAGCTTTCATTTTAAGGAAAAAGATTAGAAGGGTTTAAAGAAATACAAATATGTTATTTATATATTCTTCCAAAATGTTTTATACGCGTTTTGATATCAGAGATTATAATTTTTCTTTCATTTTCTGTGATTGAATAAAGATTAAATATTGAGTCATCGATTATTTTTAATAAAACTATTATTTCCTCATCATATATATTATCATTCTTCGCAAGAAAGGAAATAATATGATCTGCCTTCTCAGCTATATCTCTTTTAGCTTGGTCATTCGCGTTCATAATAGGGATATGTCGTATCATGTATTGGTTTAAGTTGATCGTTGTGTTCTTTTGGTTGTTTATCGCATAAGTACAGTAGAATTGAATTAATATTGAATTAAATACGGCACATAAATATTTCAGCTCAACTAAGTCACTATGAAGAAGAGAGTATATCGATGAGGTAAAGCAAACATTATCCTCTGTATATGCTGCTTCAGGGATAATGTTGTTATGCTTTATTAACAATTTTGGGGAAAGATAATATTCAAAGTTGGTTCCTTTTAAGAATCTTGCGTCAATCTCTTCAATATTGAGAGATCTGTGTGCTTTAATTTGGTAATAACTAAAATCATCTCGAGCACTAATATACGAACAAGAACCACTGGAGTTGTTTTTTACCTTATTTCTCACTAACTTTAAACCTTTATCCTCTTCCCCTCTAATCATGTATGGGAACGAATTAAGATTTAGATAGTTTAGATCCCCCTTCATTTCAATTTTGTTAATTATTTCAAATATCTGAGGATTTGGTTTAATTCGTATCCTATTTAAAGGGTTTGTTCTTAATCCGCAATAAGGACATATTTTTTCATATGTATATACATAAAATTTTTTCGATTTTGAATTTAAAGGGCATCTATTATTAAGACATATTTTAAGGGCATCTACTTCTTGGTTTTCATATGATATTATATTTGATTCAGGATAGTCATAAACTTTAAGATCCCATGATTGATCATGCTCTTTATTTTCATAAAAAATTATCTGTACCTCATTTGTAGCATTTTTGAATAGTTTTGAGCCAACATCAACGATTTTCAAAATGTTTGCTTTCTTTAATAATTGGTTTCGGAACTCAACATAGCCTTGTCTAAGTAGAAAGCTTTTTGGAACCAAGAACCCTATAATATTTTTTCCCCAATCGAGTGATTTCAGGAGAAAAGAGCAGTAAATGTCCTTATAGAAAATATTCTTTTCTTTTAGTATCTTCTTTTCACTGTTATCAAGAATATTCCCATAAGGGGGATTTCCGATGATTATGTCATATGTTCCAATATCTGAATTAAGTAGGCTATTGATTGATTTAAAGTTTGATTTTAGTATAGAATAGATTTGTGAAATATTAATGCCTTTTTCTTCAAGAGTCCATCTCAATAGTTTTAGGATCGTTAAACTGATGGCACTCTTGCTTATATCATACCCATGTAAATTTCTGATTAGAGTAAGTTTAAGCTCAGACTTTGATTTCTCAGGATTTAACGTTTCTAGAATATGAAATATTATCTCAACTGAACTTAGGAGAAACCTGCCAGAACCACAAGCAGGATCGCAGATAGTAACATTCATCAAGGCTTTGTTAATTTGTTGCTGATTCTTTGCATTCAGCAAATAGATCTCATCAATCGAGTGAATGGGAAGAGAATTAGTATTATTTATTTCAATTATACTGTTGATGAAAAATATTAATGCCTCCCTGGATATATAACTGGAAATATGAGAATCAGTGTAATATACTCCCTCTTTTTTCCGTCTTTTATAATTTTCTAAGAATTCATCTTCAAATTCTTCAATTGATGTAAGATATCTCTGAACTTGTTGAAGTTTCTTAGTACTTATAATTCTATCCATATTATCAATAAATTCTTTAAATTGAGTAATTCTATCTTGTTGCTCCATTTTATAATGAAAGTTTCTCTCGAATCTATTATATCTCTGTTATAAGTCACCTATATTTTTGAATTTAAATTTGTTTATTGTTTATCTAATATTTTCTTTAGATTTTTAAAGTTATTTTTCCTTTATATTATAGGGAGTATGCCAGAAAAATTAGATGATGAAAAAGACGGGGTCGCCCCAATCAGGTCAGTAGTTAAGAACATGAAAAAGGAGTATGATAGGGACCCAAAAGACTGGAGAGTGTTAGGATCTAATGATAAAGATGGGAATTATGACACTATCATCTCTAAAAAACCTAATCACTATTGGTTAAAATCCAAACAACTCAGCCCATTCTCAGCATTATCAATGGGAACTGTTGTAAGGAATCTTGATAAGGACATTGATGAAAAAATAGGGAAAAAAATGTCCCCGAACGATATGCATAGATTCTTCGGGATGGTTGTCCCTATAAAGGAAAACAAAAGTGTTATTGCTTCCGGAATAGAGAAATATTCACAGGAAAAAGGAAATTATATTAAAAAACTAATCAATGAAAGAGAATCTAATTTAGGTTACCATCTTCGTCATAGAATAGATAAAGAATTTAGTAAAAAACATCCTCAGAGAAAAAACCTATATATATAAGAAAGAGAAAAAATTTTAAAATTTCCTAATTACCTATACCTTCTCTTTTAAAATACCAATCTCATCCTTAGTTTTAATAATTGGGAAATTGGTTGAATATTTATTTGCATTATTGATTAATTCAGCTATTATTGAAACCATTTTTTCTGATCCTGATTTTCCTTCGAGAGATGTGGCAAATTCTTTTAATAACGGTACCTTCAAATCTTCTACATAGAAAGAGACTCCTTTCTCAACTTCTTCAAGTAAAAACTGAAATGAAAGATCTGCACTTCTTTCTGTTTTAACAAAAGGCTCATCTGGATCTTCAAATGTGTAAGAAACTTCAATCCAACGGTCATTATCTGTGGGTATCATCCCAAAAATGTAATCGCTTGTATAAAGCCAAAAAGGAATTCCTTTATCAAATGAGGCATCCACAAGTGCTTTAAATTCCTCACTCATCTCATATCAATCCAAAGTTAATTGCTTAAATTTTTATTACTACAGATCGAATAAGAAAATTTCTGTTAATTTTATAATTTTTGAATTTCTATTTTAATCTTAGCTTTTAGACTAATTATTTTAAAAGAATTTTAAATAAACTGAGGATTG
>JAEOTL010000106.1 GCA_016839845.1 Promethearchaeota archaeon | reverse complement strand
TTATAATCCAATTCAAAAATAGTCCCTCCGTCATTGGGATTAATATATAGGTTATAAATATCCGATTCGACGATATATTCTGTTTTGCTATCTTTAGTAAAATCGAGAGGAGTAATATAAATATATGAAGCCAATTTAGGATTAATAATGGCGTTGATTGTATCAATCAATTTCTCAGCATTAATTAAATGAGTATATACCGAAAATCTTAGAAATTGTAGGTAAACACCTCCAAATAAACCATGCCAATAACAATCATTACACTGAGCTTTATAAATCTCATCCCATGCGTTATTTATTGTGTTTAAAATTATTGAAAAAATGCTTTCCTCATCAACTTTCATTAGATTTTCTTCAGTATAAATTAGTTTTTCTCGAACGTATAGCATTTTCTTATGCATATTATTGGATTCAGGATATTTGACAAGGAAATATCTCCAGAAACCACCCTTTAAAAATTGGTAAACCTCTCGATTATTATCTTTGAGTGACTTCCGGATTTTTTTAAATCTTTTTCTGATCTTTGTTGGGAGGACCCATTCTTCCATTTTATCGTAACTAGCAGTAGGAAGATAGATTAAACTTTTGGCGGGGAATTTCTCCATATATTCTGCCAGTGTTATAGAGGTAATCCATTCATTTGTTTGGACTTGCTCAAAAAAAGCAGGAATAAATGGCTTCCCACCGTCCCCCTCCTGATGCCCCTCTCCGTCTACATAGCAAATTTCATGTGTAGTCCCCCAAACACCCATCTTTTCCGCGTCTGATATCAGCACTGCGATTCTATCACCCACTGTATCAGCCATTTTTCTTAGGTAATCAATTGACATATAAGTGGGTTTCCAGGGGGTTAAGTATCTCAGTTCTTCATTTATTGGGAAAATCCGTAATGTCTTTCCTTCGTCTTCAGTGACGTAAGAATAGAGAGTTTCCTCTTCTGTAATCCCTGTAGATCTAAAGTGGTTATCATCTACAATAACATACTTCAATCCAACATCATTGAGAAAAGAGGGGTAATCTGGTTCCCACACTCTTTCTGAGAGCCATGCACCTTTTACGTCTAGATCGAATTCACTCTTAATTAAGTCGGATAACTTTTTCATTTGAGCTATTTTATCTCTATAAGGGATTAGAGCAAAAATTGGTTCATAATATCCTCCCCCTATTATTTCAATTTGTCCTTTTTTCGCCATAGCTTTTAATTTCTCAATAAATTGAGGTTTATTATCTATAAGCCATTCTAGTAAATTACCAGAAAAATGTAACGTAAATTTGACATTAGGAAACTGGTAAATACTATTAATTAGTGGCTCGTATGATTTTTCGAAAACATCTTCATATATGAAATCAAATTGCCCAACTGGTTGATGAAAGTGAAAGACAATTGGGAGATGGATGTGTTTGTCGCTCACATTAATGAACCTTCTTTTTTGTAATGGTTAAATATTAGTAAAAGATTTTTACTTATAAAAGATATCTTATTATATTAATTAAAATAGAATTTTATGGTTTTTATGAGTAATTACTTCGATCAAAATTTAACTCAGGGTATCTATAACTCAAACGAGTTTAAAGGATGGCTTCTTTCAAGAAGATGGTTTGGGGATAAATTGTCTCTCTCGAATCTAGAGTTTTATGTTAAAATCACTTATTTTAAAATAATTGCGGAAAAAATACTAATCACAATAATAGAAGTAAATTCCGATGGATATTCCAAGAATTATTTTCTTCCTCTGATCCACTATGAAAAATTAGATGATGTTTTAGAACCAAGTGAAAAAACACGAGAAATCATATTAAATCTTACAGAAAATACGTTTAGTAAAAGGTTAGCAGTAACTATTGACGATAAACAAGAAGTTGTTACTTTAAACCTCATCGAGGCGGAATTTTGCATATTTTTTTGGAAAAAAATATTGTTTGATACAAAAATTTCTGAATTATTTCCCTCAATGGATATGGATTTAACCCTTTATAACACCCAATTTGAGGATGAGATTAATATGAGAAAGGTGCAAAATTTAATAGAGGCAGGGCTATATCCTGACAGATATGAACTATCGTTAAGTCAATTAGGGAAAGGAAATACCACAAATACACTATTTCTTCTTAAGATCTCCAATAAAAGAAATCCAGATCAACAACCTATCTCATATGTACTTAAATCTTACAAAGATTATTCACTAAGTCTAGAACCTTCTACACTGTTTGTATTAGTAAAAAATAAGTTTCCCCATGCCCCAAAAATCTATGGGACGATTAAGATTGGGGATAAAGAAACAATTGGTATTATTGAAAGTGTAACCAATTTAGGCAATTTGGGTGACGTCTACTGGACTGAATTAAACTCTATGATTAAAAGTGTATTTAGAGATGTTTCTAATGACTATTCGAATTATATGGAGAAAGCAAGCACATCCCCATTAATTAATGAGAAATGTGTTCAATCCTTAAGAATTTCAAACGAAATCGGAAAGTATATCGACCAATTGCATGAATCACTCATTTTGCCTTCTCAAAAAGAATATAACGTAGAAATAGTTGAAAGCGGGTTATATCTGAAAAGATACACTGAAAGATTGAATTCTATGATAAAGGATTTGTTAAACCATATGAATCAGCAACAAGAAAGTACTTTTTTTAATTCACCAAAAGTCAGCTCTATTTTAATTGATATTAAAGATATCATTGAACGGTTTCGATCTGAATTCGAAACGACTTCAATTAATATTCAACCAGTACATCAAGATTTACATATGGAGCAAATTCTCTACAATAAGCAAAATGATCAGTATAATTATTATTTCATTGATTTTGAGGGTGATCCTCAACTATCATTCGATGAAAGAACCAGAAAATTTCCCGTTGAAAAAGATCTCGCATCTTTTTTGAGAGCTCTCAGTTATATAAAATTTAATACGCTTCTAATTTTCATAGAGACTAAAATTATACAGAAGGATAAATATGAAGTTCCTGAAGAAATCCTTTATAATCTATTCTTCAGAAGAGCCGCTAGACCTATAAATAAAGTTCTTGATATCGTGTTAAATGTTCTAAATGCCTGGGAATCGAAATTAATGAGAAGAATATTGAAAAATTTGAATGTGAGTAATATTCTTATTACTTATTTCTATATAGAAAGAGCACTGTATGAATTGAATTATGAACTCTTATTCAGACCAAATAAAATTATAGTTCCCGTTTTAGGTTTAAAAGAAATTGTAGATAAAAGTTAATTTCTAAATTTATTTATCGTTTTACTAAAGTTATTTTTCTGACATTTTAGCAAATTCAAAGGAATAATAAGATGAAATTCTATCTGCCTTTTGAATTTCTTTATTATATTGTTGAGTTAAACTCTTGCTACCCTTTAATTCTTCCTCGGTATATCGAGGATTAAATTCTTTGTTCATAAACAAGCGCCATGTGAAAGCCTCTACAAATTTCATAGGCCCAAATTTTTTCGAAATCAAAACATAATTTTGATTATCTATGTATTTACGGAAGAATCCCAAGTTATTGCACATATCTAATTTAAAATCTAAGTCATCTGCTCTGTTTTTTATTAATGCTATTGCATTAATGAATCGGGCAAATTTATCTCCAAGACTTATTTGTTGTTCTTGCTCAACTGTTTCGATTAGCTTTCGTAAATAACTTCTCTTGATTATAATAAAATCGCGATCATCAAGAGATTTTACGGAATTCTTTTGTTTAATAAGACAATTTGATAATTCCAAATAATTTCTTATTAAATCTGCTTTAGAGACGCCCAAATCCTTTTTAATCTCATCTAAGTTGTTATTTAATTCTTCATCTATTCTTACAGTTATGACTACTGATGATTTTTTTAACGGAGTTTGCTTTTCAGAAAGCGAACTAGCTAAATCAGGCAAATCTTGTCTAATGTTATTACTCAATTGAATTAGCCTCGTACAATTTTGATTGTATTAAATGTATTATATCGATTACTAAAGTATATTAAGTAACTCTAGTATTTTAATGATTGTGTTTTTGACAATTTGATTTACTTTCGATTTGCACTTTGCCGAGTTACGATTATTTAAATGTTTGATTCTTGGAAATAATATAAGAAAGATTATATATAGCTTATTCTAATAATAAGAAATCGATTTTCTTTAGGGAAAGGGAATATGAATGATCCTTTAATATTTTATAATGAAGAATCAAGGAGTTTTATCAATTTGGAGTATGAAATTGGGAAAAATCAAGGATTCAAGTTTAGATTTTCAAATAAAAATTGAAGTTTGATGAAAAATTGATAAACTCAGCTGATTAGGCTGTTATGCCTTAAAATTAAAAGTTATTAAGGAATTTCGAAATTTTTATTAAAAAAATGGACGAAAACCGTTATATAATATATCCTGAACGTTTGGATAACTTCAATGAAAAATTATAGCGAAATCACTAAAATTTATTTCTAGTTCGGAGATATTCCAAATTATAATATGGCTTTATTATTTTAGCTGCTAGATGCCGACGTTATTTTATTAAACATATATTTATTGAAATAGGCATTTATCTAAAGCAATTTAGATCTGACAAAATTTTCAATATCAAATGTAATCTTTGTAATAATGGTATTCTTTTTAACTACAGATGAATCCATTCACCATTGCTGAAATCCACAAATTTTGATAAGTAAATATTAAAAGTAAAAAATTACATAAAGTTCGTGTAATCAAAACCAAAAATTTTATTAAGGGTTGAATAATACAAAATGGAAATTTCAGAAACCGGACTTTTGGAAGTGGATATGCATAATAATTCTGAATCTATATCAGTGGAATCAGATGACCGTATTGAAAAGATAGTAAAAGCTTTATCATCACATACTCGGAGAAAAATTCTTCACCAGATTCAAGATGAGCCAATGGATGTTTCAAACATAGCTTCTACCTTAGGTATGACTGAAGCAAATATATCAGCTCAGATTAAAAAACTTGAAGATGCTGGGTTAATTAGTTGCTCATATTCTTCAGGGGATCACGGAGTTCGGAAATTGTCTCATTTAAAGTATAACAAGGTTGTAATTAGATTCTAGACTAGGTTTAATTAGGTGCTTATTCACTCCATTGGGGATAAATATTTAAATGCAAGAGGATTTTTCATCCTAAATTCTAACACTATCATCATAGTTATACACAAAACTGATTATTGAAATGGGGAACGGAGAAAAACAAAACCTAAGAGATTTTTCGAAAATATGGCGAGCTACCACCTATGCATTCATCAATTATGGAAATTTAAAACGGAAATCAAGTAATATTCCGTATATCGTGCATCCTATTCGAGTTGCAATGATCCTTAGAGCAGCCGGATATTCAGATTTTAAAAATGAAAATTTAATGCTAGCAGCATTGCTACATGATCTCTTGGAGGATACTGATTTAACGTATGATGAGTTAAAGCAGCATTTTGGGGAACAAGTTGCTTTTATTGTAAAGGAGTTGTCAAAACCACCTGATTTAAATAAGAAAGAATGGTTGGAATCCTTTGGTACTGCCTCAAAAGATGCAAAGCTCATAAAATTAGCGGATCGAATAGATAATCTATTAGATATGAAAACACTTGATTGGTCAGAAGAAAAGCGTAGGGATTATAGTACTCAGAGCTTAATTATTTTAGAGAAATGTGGTAATGTAAACTATAGGTTGGCCAGTAAATTAAAAGATGAAATAGAGCAGTCTTTATCATCACTTTAAGAGTATTATTTTTTTCCTTGAGCTATTTTAATAGAATCTTGCTCTTTCCTTAACTTATAGAGAGAGAAGATTCCAAGAAGAGGACCAAGAACTAAGAACATAAATCCAAAAGCCCATCCGGTTAGATCAACGACAAATGGTATCAACCAAATACTTAAATTCGCTATCGTAAATCCGATTGCGGTTTGTAGTGCTAATGCAGTTCCAACATAGGAGGGATTTGAGAGTTCTGAAATCATTGCTGAATATTGGGGTGAATCAGGAACTATGGTGATACCCCAAATAATAGCAATAGTCAATGCAATAAAAAAATTATTAAGTGACAATCCTATTATCAGCGAGCTTCCGCCACTTATTATCAACATAAGGATATTGAATTTAGTTCTACCAATAGAATCAGCAATTTTTCCACCAATCATATTTCCTATAGCACCACTAATAAATACTACGAAAGTTCCTAATGAAACGTAAATAGCTCCCTCATTTCCAAAAGAGTTTTTATAAACTTCTTTTAAAAATACCGGAATCCATACCCAAAAAGCATACAGCTCCCACATATGTCCAAAGTATGCATAATTTGCTAAACGTACCGATTTTTTTCCAAGAATTTCTTTTAGATTTGAAAATCGAAATCGTGCTCCTGAGATTAAATGAGGTCCTTCTTGAATAAATAGAAAGATCAATAAGGAACCTATTAATGCCAGTAATGATGAAACACTTAAAAGGAGGCGCCAGTTTGGAGAACCAAATATTTTGAATAAATAAGGTAACCCAGAACCTGCTGTTAAAGCACCTAATAATATCCCTATAGCCAATCCTCGCCTTCTCTTAAACCATGAGGAAATAAGTTTCATGGATGTTGGATAAACACCAGCTAAGAAAAATCCAGTAATGAATCGAAAAATAAGAAAAATTATAAAATTGGGAGACAAGGCAGCGAAGAAATTACCAACAGCAGCAATCAACGCATTTAAACTGAAAAATAATGGGGTTTTTATTAAATCAGGTAAGTTAAAAACCGAATAAATAAGAGCACCAACTACAAATCCGATAATTAAGATAATACTTAATATTGCAAAATCTATTGGAGTAAGATTCCAAAGATTCTCTAGCTGATCTGTAATGGCATTGGCAGAAAACCATACTGTTAATGAGAATAATAAGGAAATTGAAACAATTATTATTATTGCCGGTTTAGAGTTTCTCGTGAGTTTAATATTCATATCAAGATACTGATAATTACTATTTTAAATTCTAATTAGATACCTTTAGATTTAAAATAGTGCCTAATAAATATTAAAAAAATCCTCAGATCTTAAAGAGAACCAAATTAGAAGGACTTTAATCAGAAATTTTTACCGGTTTTTTTGTTAGTTTGGTTTTAACACCATTTTCAAGTTTTTCTTGTATAATTTCAGATTTGGTGACAGTCAGAGGATTAATTGCGTCTCCTTGTGCCATAAGCTCTTTCATTTCATCGGAGAGTATCCCTCTAGTCATTCCCATTGAATGAAGCATATCCAATCCACTTACAATTGCGGTTTTCGCAAATCGAGGAACGTTTCGACCCATCCAGTTAAATTTCCCAATAGGATTTAAATATCTTTTAATAAGCATTTTAAGCCATCCCTTGCTCAAATAGTACGCTGAGTAAGCTTCAGCAACTAGATGAAACATTTCGTTAGTAGTCAACTGTTCGGTTCGCATCATGGGATGAAACAGGTTATAATGTTTAAAATCATTGCTTGTAACCATATTTTTTTCTTTCATTTCATTATAGAAATCTGTTCCGGGAAAAGCAGTTATCGGTGTGAACTGTACACAAGTTAAATTGAGAGATCGAGCAAACTGAATGTTCTGTCTCACCATAGTTTTGGTTTCTCCTGGAAATCCAATAATAATTCCACCAAAAATCGAAATTCCACGATCTTGTAGCATAGATACGACTTTACGAACCATATCGGGAGTAGTATTTTGTTTATTCATAGCATCAAGGCTCTGCTGATGAACTGATTCAATTCCAAGAAATACCTGTCTCATTCCCGCTTTTTCCATTAAATCGATTAACCACGGATTCCGATATAATGAATCAACTCGAGATTGACAGGAAAAATACATTTTATTATGTACTCCTGAGCGAATAATTGTTTCAAGGATTTTTTTTGTTCTTTTGATTTTGATTGTAAAATTATCTTCACAGAAAAATATAAAGTCATTTTTCCAATCTATATCATAAATTTCTTGCATTATTCTCTTTGTTGATTTCGTACGATATGTGAGTCGACGATCTGAATTTCTCCACATCTTGATTATACAACAGAACTTACAATTATGTGGGCATCCCCGTGAAGATTCAAGCTGAGCAACTCGGGCCCCTAAGTAAATATACTTTTTATCATCTAAGAGATCTCTTCGCGGCATCGGGAAATTATCCAAATTAGGTTCGATGTGTCGATCTTCGTTATGAAAAACTTTTCCTTCTTTATCTTTATATGAAATACCATCGATTCCTTTCAGATCTTTTTGTTTCTCATTTCCATCAAGAAATTGGATCAATTCTTGAAATGTATACTCTCCTTCACCTCGTACGGTAAAATCAACAGCAGGATGCTTTGCTACATAGTCAGGTGCTAACGTTGGATGATATCCCCCCATAACAGTAGTACAGCCTTGTTGTTTTGCCATCTCCGCCACTTCAAACGCATTTTCGATTTGAGGTGTCATACTGGTTATAGCAACAACATCCGCATTGTTCAATAATGAACGAAACCGATTTTCACGATATTTTTGAACCTTAAAATCAAATAATTTTGCCTCATGTTCCGGAACCATTGCTGCAATTGTTACTAATGGTAAGGGGGGTCCTTTAATTATTGCATCGAGTCCTGAGGTGATCCGAGACGGATTAACATAAAGAATATTCAATGAATATATCACCGTTTTTTTTCTTTTTTCATTTTATTTTAATAACGCATCTATATCTGAGAAGTTATTATTAGATTAGACAAGAAAAAGAATCGAGAATCTCTTAACAACTCTCTAGTAATATAAATGATTATTAAACTAAAATATATATTGCTCTTATTTAAATGTTTTGTTGATTCTATATAGTGGTCTAAAGTGCCACAGAATGCAAGATTTTAGGAAATTGTGCAAGTTGCTTTTTTCCCTCTTTAAAAATGGAGAATCTTTACATAAAATAGGTGATTAGTACATTTTTAATATTTTCAAAATGACCTAAATTAAGTTTCAACAGATCATCAAATACCTCTCTAATCCCTACTTTTTGGATTCTCCTAGTTATCTTGAAGTAAGGGGATTCCTTTAGTTTCTTTAAAAGTTCCTTATTCTTCTCCAAACCATCCAACAGATATTCTATAGAATCTAACTGCTGAATCCCTAACATGCTTTGAATAATAGCAGTTAACATTGTATCAAAAGTTATTCTTAAAATAACTTCATGATCGAAATCGGATACTTGTGGCAATAAATATAATTTGAGAAGAGAAATTGATTCTTTAAATCTGTCAAGAGATTTCAACCCAAATTTCTTAATTGTTTCGTTATGTTCACGGTTTTCAGAAGCTCTCAAGCATAACGCAGCAACAGTCTGATATTCGGCAACAAAATGAATTAATCGTGCTTTGACATTAAGCCAAGTCTCTCTGGATTCTTCCTCATCTATTAAATCTGCTAAGTTATCTAATGCTTTTTTGAAATAGCTAGCGATATTATTGAACTTTTTTGCAGCGGCTTCAAATTCTTCACGGGATAAAAGATTAAACGCTCTTTTTTCCTCTTCTTCATAGAGTTCATCAAATTTATTTATTTTCATTACAGACTTAAAAATTAAATTTTTCCCAATATCCTTTTTTATTCTTGATCGTTCAAATGCTTGACCAGCCTTTAATAAAAACATTGAACACATACTGTTAAATTCCTCAGGATCAATTTCATTTAAATAATCAGCTGCCTTTTGCCAACACTCTCCTGCAGTCTCCCAGTCTCGCATCTTATATGATATATTTCCTAATTGAATCAGTAATTTAGCAGAAACTTCATATAATTTTAATTCTTCAGTCTTACGGATAATTGACTTTAACCTATAGGTTGCCTGAAGATTGTTTTTAAATTTTGAAATTATTTGGACAATTCGGGCGTACAACTCATCTAATTTTATATAACTTCCAAGATCAAGATATATTTGAGCAGCTCTCTCGTAGAAAAGAATGGCATCATCTCCTTTATTTTGGTCAGCCAGATTTTCAGCTTTGTCTATGAGTTGAATTGCTTCAATTTCTTTATCTTCCCGATCATAATTGTTTATCATTCTTTCTCTCCAATTCAATAAAAAACGTAATTTTGTTACCAATGTGTTGAGACTTAATAAAGATATGAAAACCTAAGTATTAATAGGTTTTTATTAAATTAATTCGGTGTTTTAATGGGTTGATGATACGTTTCCCTAAACTAAATTTTCACAATCTCAAAAGAGTTTAATATTTTTCTCTTTGACAATGTTTTTGAACTGAATAGACTGATATGCTGAAGAAAATGATTCCTTAGCATCTTCAATAGCTCCATAGAAAATGAAATTAGAATACCATGATGCGATAAACATAATGCTTGCTCTTCTATATCTTGTATGGAACTTAATATTGAGCCGCGGTGAGGAGTATTGAAATAGAAATAGATTTGGAGCAGTCCCTACAGGGAGTTTCAATCCTGTACTGATGACCTGATGTGTCTCAAGGATATGTGCTAAACTTTCTAAATTAATAACTCCCCCATCAATCCAAATTTGTTCAACTCCTTGATTTTTCAGCCCACTCAGTATACTTTCATTATTCGGTTGGTTCTTAGCTGTAATATATTCATATCTCTGTGTCGAAGTCATATTTTCCGAACCAAGGATTAGAACAACAACGGAATCGATGTGATATTTTCTAATAATTTCCAATTCTTGCTTATTTTTTAGACTAGAAATTGTATTATATATATATTGATCCGGTTTTATTCCAGCTTTTTCAAGGTATTCAATTCCCGCGACTCTAGAATCAAAATTTCCTCCCAAGACAAATGGGGGTTCAAAGTTCCCAATATAAAACTCAAGATATTTTACCATTGCTTCAGGTGTTGTAGCAGATATTTCTACTAAATTTGGGACTTTGTACTTCTCTGAAAGTTTTAAATGAGTTTCTATTCGTTTTTTTGCTTTTTGAACATTAAATACTTCGGGATTTTTCCTATCAATAATCGTTTGATTTTGATAAAATATCGTACCAATTAAAACTGGGGGAAGGTCAAAACTGCCCTTCCCTACTCTTATTTTTCCATAGGAATAGTAATTAGATTCATTCATGTATAAATTTAATTTAGAGTTTTACTGCATATATATTTTTTTCCACTAAGGAAATGCAAAATTCCTATAAAGATAAGAGGAATTAAATATCAGAAGACTATTAATCAATTGAAGTTCATAAAAAGATTATACATGATTATAATGGATGATGAAATAATCTCGCAAGTTAATATAGCTGCATATTACCTCGCACAAAAAGGATATGCGTATGATAAATTGTGTTGGATGTTAGCAGAGAGGCAATTAATTCTTAATAGGGACCCAAATTACAATCAAGAAACTTTAATAAGAGCTAAAGCGGCTGAAATATATCATTCAGGACCAGACTACGATATTCTATGCTATTTAATATCAGAAATAGATATCATGATGAAATTAGGAAGGAAATAACGTACTAGTAAACTCCCTTAATAAATTGTCTTAATAAAGATGTAATTTTACATCACAATTTCGGCATTGACCATCTTTTAATTTCTTAAAGCACTCCTCGTGATAAAGAATATTGCATTCAAGATTACCGCATTGAACTGCTTTTTGTCCCTTTTCAAATATTAAATTGCATACTGGACATGCACTGAAAAGTGCGTCTTCCCCAAGATTTGCGACGTCTCCAATTCTCTTAGCAGGGAAAAGCTCTGGTTTCTTTCCAGGTTCTTCTTTAGTACCACGAGAAAGAACACGTAGCTTCTGAATTTGACTCACTTCAGTGGGGATTTTTAATAAATAAAAACAATGAGGACATCGAGCAGTTCCTGATTGTTTTATCATTTTATCCTTTTGGGAATCTGCCCACCCGGCCAAACAGTGTATATGGAAAGGAGTAGTACAATTAGGACAATATCTACCGGTAATATAGAAAGATCCTTTTGTATAGGGATTCTTATCTGAAAAGCAGATTGAACACTTCTTAAAATCGCCTTCACCTCGTAATTGTTTAACCCTCTGCTCATCATCTTTCGTCAAGTCTTGTACTCTCAGTAAATCCGCTGCAATTTTTCTAAGAAATGCGGGATTTTCACTAATCACATCTTTATCTGAACCATATTTCTTATAATTATCAGCAGCAATTTCTTTTGCGGATCTTATCAGACTCTGAGAATCATTAGTGTAAAAATATCTTCCTCCAGTAAGATCACTTAACTTTTTTAAAATATTATTTTGACCAGCATCCCCGACTAAAAATGTATCAATTTTAATATTTAAGCCCTGAGCAAGACGAGCCATCTTAATGGGATCTACAGCAGATTTCATTATTTTTCCATCAGAAATTAATAAAATTCGAGGCGGTTTCGCACCAATTTTCCGGAGTTCAGCAATAACAGTTTTGATAGATAATGCTAAACCTTCTCCTATTGCTGAATATCCCCCACATCTAAGAGAATCTAAAGCTTTGTTAAAACTATCTACATAGGTTGATGTTGTAAAATCAATGACTTTTTCAGCTGAATTGGAAAATTTCACCAGAGCAAAAGTGCTGAGAGTATCTGACGTAAATCTTTCGGTTAAAAGAGATTTAATTGCATTCACACACGATGTTAGTCGATTTGGAGCAAAATCCTTCCGATACATCGATCTTGAAGAATCTAGACATACGACGATATTTTCGGGAATTCTCTGTTCAGTCATTATAAAATAGAGGTTTATTGAGTATTATATTTCAAATATGCTTCAAAAACTGGTCTATCAATCTTCTTTTTATATTTTATAAATTATTTAATAACTAGTAAAATTACTAAAATTTAATAATATCTTATTAAGTATAAAGTATAAAGATAAATGTAAATTAATCTGATGTGAAATGCCAGATCAAAGTGATAAGAATGTTATTTTAAAAGACTTCTTTAAAAGTACTGTTTTGCTTAGTGAACTTGAAGAAATTTTAAGATTCAAACCAGAAACTCTTATTGGTGTTGATAAAGTTAGCTCAGATCAACTAATAACTAATGGTATAAAAACAATTGGTGATCTAGCAAGTTTATCTGCTTCAGATCTTCCCGAAATAAGGGATATATTACCTTCTATGCTACAGAAATGGGTTAAAATTGCCCAATTAATTCAAAAGAATGTAAAGGAACAATTAAAACGTCATAAAAAAGTCTTGATGATTGGATTAGATAATGGGGGAAAAACCTCAATCCTTGCTGTAGTTCAAGATAAATTTTCAATTATTAAATCTTTGCTTCCAACAAGAGGTGTAAAGAGAGAGAAATTAGACTTTTTTGGCTATCCAATTATCTCATGGGATTTAGGTGGTCAAATAATGTACAGAGAAAAGCTCTACTTTAATAGACCTGAGCTTTTTTTTACAGAGGCGGATATCGTGCTGTATGTTATTGATAGTCAAGATCCAGATAGGTTTACAGAAGCAGCAAATTATTTCCGAGAGGTATTAAAAGTTCTTATTGAATTAAAAGAAAATCCCGCGTTTCTTATAGTCCTTAGTAAAAGCGATCAAGACATTCGAAAAACACTCCAATGGCAACAAAATGTTACAAATATAAAGAATAAATTTAGCAAAGTCATCGAAGAATTTGAGCAATTTTCAATTGACTTTTGCGATACCACTGTGTTTCAACGCGAAACTATTATGCAAATGTTCAGTATCGCATTGAAAAAGGTTTCCGATACTTCAGAAATAATTGAAAATATTTTAGAAGAATATACTGATCAAGTAGACGCTAAGGCTGCGAGTTTGGTATCTATGGATGGTCTCATTTTTGGTAACTATACCGATACTGATACTGATGAAATGTTGGTTAATAATACAGCCCTACTTCTCCAAACATTATCTAACTTCTATAACTCGATTGGTTTAGTGCGAGAAAAATCGATAAGACTTGATCTCCCGCTTAACGGTTTTACAGTCAGGGGTGAAAAATTGTTTGAATATTCAGATCTTCAGATTCCCGTATATCTTTGGGCTCTAGTGTCAGATCCCAAGAAGTTAGAGGATAAATTGGATTATTTTAAACAACAACTGCTTCCTTTAATTAATTTATTCCTCTAAATTTTTTTCATAATCTATGATTGTACCCGAAAACTGAGAAAGCTATTATTTCTTTCTGATAATATAAAAATTAACAATATCCCCAGATACATTTTCAATGGAAGTTCGTTTTCGATCAAGGTAATCCCAAGGATCTATTTTTTCAATTTTAAACCCATATTTTTTATAATCTTCTTCAATTTGTTTTTCCGTCCATTCAATAACGATAATTTTCCCCCTATCCTTTAGAACTCTTAGGCATTCTTTCAGAGCAAGCTCCCTATTTTGAATGTGTTGAAGAGAATCATATAAAAAAATCCCATGAAATGAGTGATCTTCAAATGGTAAAGCCTGAACGTCAAAATGTTGATATGTTATTAGATGTTCTACACCTAAAATTTTTGCTGATCTCTCCCAATCACCCCATTCCTCCCAATGATGGTTGTCCTGATTACTATAAATGTTTTTTGGGGGAGGAGCACTTGTATAATGAGAATGTTCATGATTATATTCCTCATCCCCTTCAATATCCTTTTCTGGTTCACCTGTAAGAACTTTAAAGCCATTAAGTGCTAATAAGGTAGACATCGCTCCCATTCCCGTACCTATGTCTAAAAGTTTACTAGTTGTATCAAAATTTAGTTTTTTAATTTGTTCATTGATAAACTCAGCGTCCCCGGCAAATTCATGAAAGATTTCCTTATATTTATGTAAATTCATAAAATTTCATCGGTTCTCTTCTTAATTTTAAATATTTCTTATTTTTCTGTTAAGGAGATATTCCTTCCATTTCATTATAAGCACTCATCAGATATTCATTACACCTATCTAACATCGTTATCGCATTGGTTAGTTTTTCCGCAACAGACTCAATCCCTTTGTTTAGGGCAATATTTTTCCATTTTAAGAAACTTTCCTTATGGGAATTATTGTGATTTGCCCAATGTTTGCATAGTTTAGTTAACTTCAAAACTTCCTTATCTTGAATATCCAGCATCTCTCACCTTTATAAGATTATAATGAATAATATTTTTAGTTTTTTGTCCCACATTAACATTTAGATTTTTAATACAAAAGAAAATAAAAAGAATAAGAATAATGAAAAAAAAAAGAAAAATAAAAAGTAAAGATTAGGTTCGACACATTCTCTCTAAGAGAGTAGGATCTACTATCGCTTTTGGCTCCCATCCTCTTTCTTTTAGATATTCCTGAATTTCATCTTTCATATTGATAGGAATATCTGCATCTAAGCGGACGAATTTCTCCAAATCATTAGGGAATTTTACACCTTTATATTTACGTTCCAAATCAATCCAGTGAGAAAGTTTTATCATCCGACCTTTAGAGTTATCAGCAGGTCTTAAAGCCAATTTAGCAACTAGACAGATAGCTTGTTCAATGCTTTCAGCGGGAGTTAAAAGATGTTCTGGTCCAGGACCAACAATATGTCCTTCTGTTCCATCTCGAGCATTATAGACTTCCCAGGTTGATTCATCATCAGCTCTGCTAAGGTACATTCGACGATATTCGGCACCATGAGGTCCAATAACTGCTGGGACTCCTAAACCATTAGCCATGCTGGCAATACTTGCGGCTTTTTGGGACATCGCGCCCCAAGCAACTCCTACAGCACCGACACGATTTAGAATATAATCAGCTATTTCCTCGAAGTTACCTCGTAAAGGTCTTCGAGCAAAGATGTTAGCAACTTTAATTGCTGCACCAGTAATATGCGGATTAGAAACACATGAACCAACATTAACCAAGCAACCTCTGTCGAAATCTCCTGGGTACCTATCGTATAATGTCTTTCCCTCCTCGTCTTTTACAAGACCAATATCCATTGCACCGCAACCTGAAACTACAACAATATAATTTCTGATTAGAAATTCCTCTGCCATTTTGTATAATTCCTGAATCTCGTGGGCATAATTACCGCAACCTATAATAGCAACTATCCCCGGAATTTCTCCTAAGACTATTGGAGCACCTACGTTCCTAATTTCCGTATCTTGGATAGGTCCACGTCCCGATCGGCAATTGTATCTTTCTGTTTTAATGTATTCCCTGCCAGCATACTGAATAAGAGTTAGTGGGGAGACATTCTTCATACAGTCTGATTCACATCTTCCACAGCCTAGACAATCATGAAAAACACTTTCTAGCACTGAAAAATCAGCGTCTTTCGCGAGATTAATACCTTCTACAAGTGCTAAATCATTTGGACAGTTTCTCTGACAATTTCCACAGCCATTACATCTCATGGCCATTTCTTGGCATCCTTTTTCATCTGGAATGGCACTTCGACCTTTTCTTATTGGTTTAATCTTGATTGCTGTTTCTGCTGCGACTACACCTGCTTTTATTGGATCTAAGATCAAGATCCCATCCATTTTACCACTTACTAAATCATCAATTATCTCGTCAGTTGGATCATCAGTTCTATCAGGAAATCCACCCATTATTTTTTCATTAGTTGTAATATAGGGTGCTCCTATAGCTTTAGATTCTTCATAAGTTCTTAAATTAACACATTGCTCATCAACCATTACAACATCAGGTAATCCAGAGCGTATATAATGCAACTGTCTTGAATAAGATCCAATGATTTTAGCACCATCATAGTAACGAGTAAGATCATGAGCGGTACAGCAAATTGCACCTACCTCCACCTTATCTTCCAAACCTTTTTCTCTTAAATAATCTACTAATTCAACTCCAGGTGCTACGTTATGACCAATCATCAAGATTGCTGCTTTATTTTCTGTGTCCATAGTACCCATTCCTAACTCTACAATTGGGGCTTCTGGATCTCCTAAAGGCATACCGTAAGCCGCGATCTGAATTGCATCAGATATTTCCATCCCTACCGAATCACATAATCCCGCTAAGAAGCTTTTAGCTTCGTAGTCAAGATAACTTGATTCTTGACCAGTGTGTCCAGCAGCTAAGAGTTGCGTTAAAGTGTAATGTACATATTCCATTGCTGTCTCTAGATCCTCTAAGTTTTCTGGTTTCATACCTAGAACTAGACGGGTATGTGGCATTTCAACTGCAATATTATTACCAAAATTAATTGGTACATTACCATATTTTTCTTTTAACCAGTGAAGCAGGTGATCTCCGTGAGCAGAATGGCATGCTGCTCCAATACAACATGCAATTTCTACAATCCTTGCATTTTGAGTAGCCATATCAATCCCACATGCACCTGTTCTCCCTTTAGACAAGTTACATTTACCATATGTACACAAGCAACACATATCACATATAGGCATATAAGTTGGTTTATACCGCTCCATGAGCTTGAAAAACCATGGTCTTAGATGTCTAAGATGTGGGGCTGGATGAGGGCCCATTGGTTCCCATTCAGTTTCGTCTCCGTAAGAAATCTTTCCCGTAGTCAGTTCAAATCCCTTGATTGAACCGAGTGGTCCTTTATATTCATCGATTTTTAATTTTGCGCCTTGTTTTTCCATATTTAAATCATTTTTTTTAGTTTTTATTAAAATTTTTGATTTATGATTATATGTAGATTTATGGTAGATTTTATTTTAATTATTATATTCCAAAACTCAAAAAGAAGTCTGTCCTAATTGAAAAAAGTGTGAAGTTTCACACTAATATTAAAATCGGTATTTATAAATAATGTATTTGTATTGAATTGTTTATAAAAACCTTCAATATTTAATACATCCACTTAATTATAAGTGGTTAAGAAGTAGAAATAATGCAATTCCACAGTGATTTAGCTATGAATATTATTAAGGTTAAAGCTTTATTATTTGTTCTAATTTCTTATTGCGTAGCATCTTTAATGGCCATAGTCATAGGCTTTACTGTCAGATTTTTGCATCCCCTATTGATGATATTAATTGCAGATATAACTGCTACAATTGTAATTTTTACAATTAGTACAGTTATTAAAAACACAAGCTTGTATGATCCCTATTGGAATATCCAACCTTTGATCATAGCCTTTTACTATTTAATATCTCCTCAATCAGGTAATGTGAGGAATTGGCGTTCAATTATTGTATTTACGCTTGTGTTAGTTTGGTCTGTAAGGTTAACGTTTAACTGGGTAAGGAGATGGGATGGATTAAAAGATGAAGACTGGAGATACGCGAATTATAGAAAAAAAATGGGGAAAAATTTTTGGTTTATTAACTTCACTGGATTACAGTTTATGCCTACAATTATTGTTTATTTAGGATCTGTCTCTTTATACGCAACAGTCTTTATAAGAACAGAACCTCTCGGTTTTATTGATTTTTTAGCGATATTTATCACAGTAACAGCCATTATAATCGAAGCATTAGCTGATCAACAATTGTTTAAACATTTAAGGAACAGAACAGATCCCCAGAAAATTCTAACCAAGGGTCTTTGGAACTATTCAAGATACCCAAATTATTTTGGGGAGATTTTATTCTGGTGGGGCTTATACATTTTTACACTATCAGCAGACATCTCATATTACTGGGCGATCATTGGTCCGATATCTATGACAATACTCTTTAATGTTATAAGTATACCTTTAATGGAGAAAAGGCACTTAGAAAGAAAACCTAACTATCCTATATATAAAGAGCGTACTTCGCGATTAATTTTTTGGTTCCCAAAAAAGAAGTCCAGTAATGAAAACTAAGATTACAGTGTTGATAGGAATTCTGAAACAGTTTCCTCTGAAGCCTCATCCACAAGGCTATCGTCTATCTGCCCACTGAGGAAATCAAATTTATAGGTGCATTTTTCGTCCCCAAGCAATACACACCCAATTTCTTCACCATCAACATCTAATTGTAAGACTTCAAATAGTCCAAGAAATATTCCCTGATCGAGTAAACAGAGATTTTTAGCCATAATGTTATCCTTTTCTTCACTAGAGAGTGATTCTTCAATCTCAATTAGCAAATGATCTTTTTTAAATAGGGCTTTAATTTGTCCATATCCCATAATTTCAAGAGCTTCAATCGCACCATGTATTACTTCTTTTTTAGTTGTCATCGTTTCAGCACTCCAATCCTTGCTGTAAAAAATCTTTTCTACGAAGGTTTTTCCTAATGTCTTTCCAACCCAGATGAGGATGTCGTCAGCGTTCGTACCTGTAAATTCTGAGAATTCGATTAAATCTATCGGTCTTAACATTAATAATTTTAAGTCTCTCTTCTTCTCTCCGAAAAATAATTGCCCCATCTTCTCATCTATCATGATATTTTGGTCTTTTCGCAATCTCTTCGACATAATTTTACCCAAATTTGATAGTTAAACTGATATTTTATAGGCTTATTACGATATAATTTCTTATAATAGAAGTTTAAGTCGCTAGATATTTAAATTTAATGTTGAAGTTAGATGGGGTTTGTAATAATCATGAGGATATATTTTGCTAATTTTCATGGAGTTCGTACTTAGAAACTAGCTCAAATATAGTTTGAACAGTTGTATCGATATTATAATTAGTTTTCACTGAAGTGAATAAGAATTCCCACTCTCTATTATGAATTTTATTGAAATTAAAATAAGTAAAAATCTCCTGTTTTAATTTCTGCAATTGGGATTCGGATTGGGTTTCAGGACGATTAACTAAATCAATTTTATTTCCTAAAATCAGAAGTGGAACACCCTCCAATTCAGAATTATGTAAAATATTCCAGATTTCTTCTTTTGATTCTTCAAATCTTCTTTGATTTGCGATATCAATCATATATACTATTATGTTGGAATCTTGAAGGCCAATTAACCATTTTCTACGGAAAGTTCTTTGGCCAGGCATGTCCCAGATCGCTAATATTCCTTTATCTTCAGTTTTTATATATTCAATATTGAATTTTCTTGTAGGTGTGAAATAATTTTCGTTAAATTCCCCTGTTTTCAACCAATGTACGTAACTTGTTTTACCAACTTCATCTATACCGAATAGAAATACCTTTAATAATTCTTCACTTTGATATAGGAGCTCAATTTCAGGAGGTTTTTCAACGATTTCATCCCCATATCGTCGTATATCAATAAATAATGAAATTAGAAAGTTATCAATTTCTATTTCATCATTAAAATTAGTGGCTGAACCATTATTAAGCATTTCACACAGAATTTCTTCAAAGATTTCTTTATAATCATACGGATTATCGTCTTCTTCGAATATTAACCCGATAATGATATTTTTGTCAATGCAAGAAGTATAAATATTAAAATCATTAATATATTGAGCTACGGGCTTATCAACGATAAATTCTTTTGAATTTTTACTTTTAATTATTCTACAAGCACTATCTTCGGTTGAATTTCCTTGATCGTGTCCTTTTATAATGTCATTAACCAAGATTTTATTTTTGACATTAATGACTTCCTTCGGATAGCTATAAATATTTAGATCTTCTAGATCCTTCAGTTTCTTACCCTTGAATAGGAAGATATTGTGTAGCAATTAAAATTCCAAACTCCTTAAATCCTTAAGAGAGAAAATAAAAAATACTTAAAAAAAGTTTGGAAACATACGGTCTTTGCCCGTTTTTAAAGTTTTCGGTTTTATTCTAGGGGAAAAGTGCCTTTTATGCCTAGGAATAATAGAAAAAGCAATTACTTAAAAAAGAAATAAAGTGGGATTGATAGGGTTCTTACTCTTCGTCCTCTTTTTCTTCATTTTCTTCATCTGGTTCATTCAGAGGGATCTCCTCTTTTTTCTCACTGGGATGTTCTTGAGATTGTTCACTTTCTTCTGATTCCTTCTCATCATCCTCGACTTTCGCCCCTACTGGTGTTTCACAAAGAGGACATTTCGACCATCCAGGTCTTAATGCATATCCACATTTCGTACATTCTTTCATATCTTTGTCAGGTTCCCATTCTGGGATATCCAGCCCTCCTTGACGTTTTCGAGCTAATTCTTGTAATTCTTCCTCAGTCCACACCTCCATGCCCTCGGGTAGTCCCGATCCTCGTTCTGCTGAAAATTTTTCAAGTTCTTCCGCTGTCCAACTGGGCATATCTGGTTGAGATCCCATTCTTTTTTGAGCTTCTGATGTTAATTCCTCAGCCGTCCACATTTTAAGCTCTTGACCGCCAGGAGTCCTAACACCACCTGGTTGTTGGCTAGTTACTTGCCCAGAAGGTTGCATGCTCGGACTAGGGCCACTAACAGATGGGGCATTACAACTTTCTGCTGAAAACCTTAAGAGTGCTTCAAAACAGTTAGAAAAATGATTAGGATCTTCAGCTTCATCAACAACAATTATTAATGAGGTTTTATCTGTAGTTAGTGGTAAAGCTATGCTACAAACTGCAATGTCTGAAGAGATTCGACTTGATTCAATCCCTGTCGTTATGTTTCCCATTGAATTCATGAGTTCATCATCTTTCATTAAGTAATCACAGATTGGATCTCCGTGTCTTTGATAAGCTTCATGATATTTAGCTAGGTGATTCCTTGTCATCGTCGAGTCTAAAGATTCAATTATGGCACTAACATAAGAATGAATCTGAGATTTAGGATCTTTTTGAGATTCATCAAGTTTATAACCACTTAGATCTACAGAACCCATGATTGGGGCAAATAATGGTTTTTCTCCTTCCATTTTCCCAAATACAGTAGTTCTTGAAAGCAGGCACTTTATCTCCCCATAATAGGCAATAGCGTTATCAATAAGTTCAACCTTCTTATCGAAAATAACCCGAGGAACTGTGCGAAATATAACGTCTGTCCATGGCATTTCCTTTACAGGAATTATGGCAACACAAGTTTTCTCGATAATTTCTTTTAGTTTTTTAATGTAAGTCTTCAATTCTTTCTTTAAATCATCGTATTGTTCATCTTCTAGTTCTTCATTTGCCTTATTTTCGAGTTCCTTAAATTTCTCTTCATT
>JAEOTL010000287.1 GCA_016839845.1 Promethearchaeota archaeon | reverse complement strand
TTATACTTGATCTCCGCAGAATGAATAAAATAATTAAGATAGATGAAAAGAATCTCTACGCTGT
This sequence comes from Promethearchaeota archaeon, assembly GCA_016839845.1. The sequence goes on along the minus strand of JAEOTL010000287.1, from coordinate 16,653 downwards.
TATTGAACCATATGTAAGTGGAGCACAATTACAGGTAGAACTCATGAAATTTGGTTTAAATTGCCATATGCCAGGTGCAGGTCCACAAGTTTCTCCTCTTGCAAGTGCTACAAGTATGAATGGTCCGGGTTTTACATCACCTTCCACAGGACATAGTGCTCGCAATGTATTAGGGGTGGAGTGGGTGCTACCCGATGGGGAGATTATGAGACTTGGATCAGCGGGAATGAAGGACAACGCTGACTGGTTTCATGGAGATGGGCCTGGTCCAAGTTTGAGGGGGATCATGAGAGGATGGGCCGGGACAAAGTCTGGACTGGGAGTGTTTACTAAAGTAGCGATAAAAGTTTTCCCCTATCCATGTAGCACAGATTATAATATTAAAGGACACTCTCCTGATTATGAATTTGAGATTCCTAACTTCATAAAAGCTTACGTTATGAACTGTGGAAATTTCAAAAAACTCGAATCTTCGATGTTACGAATTGAGGAAGAGGAAATTTCGTTTATGTGTAGTTACTTGTCTGGTTTTGCTGTCATGGCTATTTTTTCATCTTCAATTGAAAGCTTAATGGACAAAATGGCAATAGGACGGATGAGAGTACCTTTAGTAGTTCTAATTACAGCTCACACACAACGAGAATTTAAGTATAAACAAAAAGTAATGGAATCGCTACTCAAGGAATTAAAATTAAAGAATATAATTGGGAATTTATACACTCCAAAATCAATATTCTATGCTGAAGCCTTACGTTCGAATTTAGGGTTGCATGGATTTATTGCTACAGGAGGATTTCAGAGCAATAAAGGAGTAGGGGATACCGCTGCAGTATGTGTACGAAGCGCTAAGCTAAATATTGATATGAAGCAAAAATATATAAAACAAAGAGCACTTGCGAATGACTTTGGGGAAGGTGCGTGGATGTCTTCTTATGAATCTGGTCATTATTTTCATATGGAAGCTCCTACTATGTTTGATCAAACAGAACAAACAAGTGTGGAAGGAATGGCAGATTACATGGAGGAATCAAATCAAATTGATTTAATCAAACATCTAGGGGCACCTTTCTTCGTGGAGGGAGACCATATGCATGATTTATTTGGACCTTCTATGTCAAATTATCATAAATGGTTGAGAAAGATAAAAGAATCCTTTGATCCTAATAATATTTCAGATTCAGGATTTTATATATCCTCAAATATTCAAGGTAATGAAGGGGATACCAAATAATGTCAGACAGTGAAATAGAGACGAAAAGGGTGAGAGGTTTTGCAGGTATCATAGATAGTGCTCTTACTCCCTTAAAATCAAATTTCAAGTTTCAGACAAAGTTTGAAAAAAAATCGCTAAAATTTTTACTAAACGCCAAAAATGTCAATTTTGCAGCTTTAATTATAATAGATCATGGTCACATTGAAGTTGAGAGTATTAAGAACAAACCTCCGGAAAATTTACAAAAGAAAAAAGTAGGATGGGACGGATATTTGGAAACGGATACTCAAACATTTCTGAAGATATCAATGAATAGAATTTCTTTGCTAGGAGTAGCTAAAAATTGGCTTTTAGGTAAAATTAAGATGAAAGGGATTTTAAAATTGCTCAATTTATTAAAAATGTTTAATTTCTTAACAAAAATAGATTAACTGAATACTATATAAAAATTAACTGAAATTGGGGATATGAAAAAAATGACGAAAGAAATAAACGAAGGATGGTTAGGACCTGGAAAAAAAGATGGAAAAATAATCCCGATTACACCTAAAGATGATGCTCTGCATATAGATATGGAAAAGAAAGGCACCCGTGAATGGTGGTATTTTGACGCACGACTTGACAATGGATATACTGTAGTTGGATTTTTTCGCGCAAAACACGAGAGAACGGGAAAAACTGGAGTAGAGATTACAGTTTACACCCCTCAAGGAGAAAAAATACAAAATGTATACGATTACAAGCATTCGGATTTGATAGCATCTCAAGATGTCGCAAATGTTCAAATAGGTAAAAATTTTGTTAGAGTAGATCATTCAAACAAGGATTTGCCCTCCTATGAGATTTTTATTGATGAAGGTGAATTTGGATTTCATTTAAAGTACACCGCTTTAGTTAAAGGATGGAAACCGGGAAACGGTTCTGTTGATTTTGGGAAGGGTAAATATTTCGGGTGGTGTATCGCGCTCCCTCGAGCACACGTTGAAGGTACTATCAAAGTACATAATGAGACTATTAATGTTAAAGGAATCGGATATCATGACCATAACTGGTTAAATTTCAATTTTGCCTTGATAATCGATTACTGGTATTGGGGAAGGATATACTCTGAAAATTTTACCGTTATTTATGCGTATATTAAATGTAATAAGAAAAGAGGCGATTATCCAATAAAAGTACTCATGCTTGCTAAAAATGAAGAAGTTTTTCTTAGTTCTGGTGAATATGAGCTCAGTATGTCAGACTTTGAATATGTTGAAAAAGCGGGAAATAAGTATCCTCATTTTTTAAAGATTGAGGTTCCTGATAGACATGAAATCACTCTTGAAGTCCAAAATATCATTGACTCTGATAATCTTCTTTATGAATTGGGACCTTTAATGCGTTTCCTCGCAAAAAATATCATGAAGGTTAAACCTGGCTATTTTCGATTAAACTCTAAATTTATTCTAAATATTTCTGACAATGGTAAAATAGTGACAGAGGAAGGTACTACACTTCATGAAATGGTTATTGCAAAATAAAATGGGGTAATTCTTTTTCTACTTTTTCTCCATTGCGTCTTTTGAATATAGTCTTTGTTTCAAAGTGACTTCTCCAGTATCAATGTTATGCTCTACTAAGTCTACATTTGCTAATTCTTGGACAGCCCTTAAAATAAAAGCACCTCCAATTCCCGTAGTATTCTTCAATTCTTCTCGGGTCATAACTTCCCTTTCACCATGGAGAACTTTCAAAACTCGGTAATGTGGTTGTCCCTGCCAAATTTTTTCTACCAGAACTCTAAAAATAGATAAAAGCGCTGCGATCCTTTCGAAATTTAATTCTTGCGATTCTGCTTCTTCTGCTAATTTTGCGAATTTTGCCAATTCAACTTTAACTTTCTGGTATTCGTCAAGCAACTTCATTTGTTCTTCGGTTAATGAACCAATTTTTTGATCTCTTTCCTGTTTTTCTATTTCAAGCTTCTCTGTTGCTTCTTCAAGTTTAATTTTTTCTATTTCTAATTGTTGTTTTTCAGTTTCTAATTTATTCTTTACTTCTTCTAGCTGGATTTTCTCATTTTCGAGCGTCTCTTTCGCATTACTTAATTCAACTTTATCACTTTCGAGGTTCAATAACGCAGTTCTTGAAGTTTCAAGTACCTCAATAAATTCTTTGAAGCTTGCTTCCGCAGCTTTAATTGTCTCATCAATCACATTTAGGGTCTTTTCATCATCTTCCATAGGAATCCCAATTTATTTTACCTTCTTAAGTTTATTATATTTATTTAATTAAAAGATTTCTTAAATCATGACGGAAAAGGATAATTCTAAACGTACAACCAAATTAGTTTTAGGAGTATCAGTTCCAGTCCTAATCATGGGACTTGTTTCTTTCTTTACTGACGTTTCTAGTGAGAGTATTAACAGTATATTATCGTTATTCATTATAGATTTAGCTCCTAACAATCCTGCGTTTTATTTAGGCTTAATTGCTGGAGTAACTACAGCACTCTCAAATATTCTAAAAGGTGTCTCAGGATGGATGAGTGATAAAGTTAATAAACGGAAACCATTTGTTGTAGCGGGTTACACAATATCCAACCTTTCTAAGCCATTCATAGGACTTGCCCCTTCTTGGCAGGTAGTATTAGGATTGAAGGCGACTGATAGAGTAGGGAAAGGACTGAGAACATCTTCTCGGGATACCTTAATTTCTTTTTATGCGGTTGAAAAAGGAAAAGCCTTTGGGATGCATCGTTCTATGGATACTCTGGGTGCAGTAGTTGGTTCTCTTCTTGCATCACTTTTTTTATTATGGGCTTGGAGTTATTCTCAAATTATCTTTTTCTCCATTTTTCCAGGAATATGCGCGATAATCTTAATTTTGCTTGTTAAAGATGTAGATCCGACCAAGTTAGACGAAACTAAACTTAAATATTATGGGGTGCCTAAAGTTGATAAAATTGATAAGAGATTTATCAAACTAATTGTAATACTTGGGGTAATTGAGTTTGCTAGTTTAGATCTCGCATTCCTTCAAGCACGGTCATTAGATTTTATTTCTCCTGGATTAATTTTTTTAATACCTTTATTCTTCTTGTTTACAAATATTGTCTATATGGTTCTTTCTCCCATAACCGGCTCATTATCAGATAAAATTGGTCGTAAACCAGTAATTATAGTCGGATTGTCTTTATTATTATTTTCGTGTATTGTATTGGCATTTCCAATTCAAAATTCCTTATTCTCTCTTATAGTAATCATAATAATATATGCAATGTATGGAATCTATTTAGCCTCAGTAGATCCAATCTCACGAGCTTATATTGCAGATCTTGCGGGGAAAAACAAGAGAGGCCGGGCATATGGGTATTATTATTTATCGGTAGGGTTAATTTCCCTTGTTGAGTCATTACTCTTCGGGTTTATTTATGATACATTTTCATTTACGTGGGCATTTCTGTACACAGGTATCCTCTTGTTTATCTTTATTATTGCATTTGCAATAACAGATTTCTCGAAAATAATTAAAAAAGAAGAATAACACCCTACAGATTTATTTTTCAGTAGCCCATAGTTCTCCTAAATAGAGTAAGGTCTCAGAAGCTTTTTGTAAGGCAAGAGTGGGGATGTGTTCTTTTCTTGAATGAAACAACGATCCTCCTGAAAAAATATTGGGGGTAAGAATTCCTATCGCACTCAATCGGGCCCCATCTGTTCCACCGCGGATAGGGTGTACCCTCACTTCAAGTCCTGCTTTTTCAATGGCTTTATGAGCTAAGTCAATAATCTTTTGGTTTTTTTCGATGTATTTTTGCATATTCTGGTATTGGTGTGTGAATTTAATTTCAATAGTTAATCCTGGATAACGGATCTCATACGTATTTTTTAAATTCTTAACAAATTCTAATCGTCTTTCATTATTCTCTACCTTAAAATCCCTAATTATCATTCTAGCAGTAGCTTCTTCAGCAGTTCCTTGGAGTTTGGATAAATGAAAATAGCCTTCTCTTTCTTCTGTATGTTCAGGGAACTCTGCTTCGGGAAAATCACTAAAAAACCCGGTCGCAATTTGTATTGCGTTTATCATCTTATTTTTAGCATAACCGGGATGGACGCTTAATCCTTTAAACTTAATTTGGGCAAGCCATGCATCAAAACATTCATATTCCAGTTCTCCCATTTGACCACCATCTACAGTATAACAGGTTTCTGGCAACTTATCTTTATTCACGTTATCGATTCCTCTCCCCGTTTCCTCATCTATCGTAAAACAGATTACAATTGGACCATGAGTTAAGTCTGGGTATTTCTGCCATGCTGCACAAGCAGCCATAATCTCAGCAATACCCGCTTTATTATCTGCCCCTAACAAGGTATCCCCTTCAGAGGTGATAATATCCATGCCAATATATTCTCTCAAAGGAGGAGAATCATCAGGGGATAAAATCAATTCTGAATCTTGGACAAAAGTAATATTTTTTCCATTATAATTTCGATGAATAACAGGTTTTACATCTTTCCCACTTACTGCAGGTGAAGTATCCAAATGAGCCAATAATCCAATCGGCTTTATCCTTTCATATCCCGGACTCGGGGGAAGATCTGCATACACAAACCCAAGATCATCATGATCTATATTAATCAGCTTTAAGTGTGTAAGTTCTTCGACTAGTACCTTTCCTAAATCAAATTGGTTCTTTGTCGTGGGAACAGTTTCTGCACTCTCATCAGAAGTAGTCCAAATTCTAACATATTTTAAAAAGCGCTCAACAGCGTCTGTAAGTAAGAAGTTATGAATTTCTTTTGTAAGTTCCATATCTTGAATACCCTCTCATAAATTTTTAATTTTGTTATAATTTAATTGCAAATCTGTCTCATCTTCCCTTAAATACAGGATCACGTTTTTCAAGAAATGATGCGTGCCCTTCTCTGGAGTCAGCAGTCTTCATATTTTCAACAAATAAAGCAAGATCATTTTTCAAAGAATCAAAAAGATTGTTTATGAGTGAATAGTTTATCATCGTTTTGTTATATCCAAGGCATCTTGTAGGCATTTGGGCAATACGGCTTATAAATTCAGTAGATTTTTCTTCAAATTCTGCTTGACTATAATACTCATTAATTAAGCCGATTTCTAATGCTTCTTTAGCATTTAAATGCTTTCCAGTCAATAGAATATCTGTTGCCCGTGTTAAACCAATTAATCTAGGCAAAAACCAACTAGCACCACTTAGAATGGCAATAGATCTTGTTGTTCTATGGTCTCCAATTTCTAAATTATCGGCTGCTATACGGAAATCACAAGCAAGTGCTAATTCAAATCCAGCACCTAGACAATACCCATGTAGAACCGCAATTACTGGCTTTTGAATTTCTCTTATTAAATAGATTACCTTATGGTGTGGTATTCCAAAACCCTCCTCAAGTAACGGGGGGTAATCGGTTGCAGCACCCATCATACTTACTAAATCATCACCGGAACAAAAACTCCTTCCCGCTCCTTTAAGAACAATTACCCGTATTGATAGATCTTTCTTAATTCCCTCCAAAACGTCAACAATTTCCATGAGTAATGGATACTGTAAAGCATTTAGTTTAGTTGGTCGATTAAGAGTAATTGTTGCAATCCCATCGTTCTCATCAAAAATAATATCCTTATAAGTTTTTTCTGAAATACTCATCATCTTACAATTTTAAAATTGAAACTTGAAGAATACTAATTTCTAAATGCATATAAAGAAGACTAATTAGACAAAATTGATAAATGAAAAAAAATTGAGATTAAACTGAAGTAATTTTTTTGAAATTCAATAAAAATATAAAATTAAAAAGAGGTTAATCTTCGATGGTAAGTACACAAATGGAAAATCTAATTAATTTTATACGACAATCCCGAGGAGATCAAGTTGATGTGTCTGTAGAAGCTACACGAGCAGCTTTTGAACAAATTGCAAGTATGGTCCAAGTCCCTAAGGACGCAAAATGTGAACCAGTAAGTGCGGGAGGAGTTTCGGCTGAATGGATCTCTGTTCCAGAATCTATTCATGAGAAAGTCATGTTATATTTTCATGGTGGCGGTTATGTTGCAGGTTCTATCAATTCCCACCGTGAATATTGTGTGAGATTAGCTCGAGCATCAAAAACTCGGGTTTTATTAATAGGTTACCGCCTTGCTCCTGAACATCCTTTCCCTGCGGCATTAGAAGATGCAATAAAAGCCTATCAATGGCTCATTTCTACAGAAGAAATTTTGCCAAAAAATTTGGTAATCGGTGGAGAATCTGCTGGAGGAGGGCTAACAGTAGCGACTCTCCTAAAGTTACGGGATGAGAATATGGAGCTACCAGTAGCAGCTGTGAGTCTTTCACCATTCATGGATTTGGCTGTCACCGGTGAAACTGTGAAAACTAAGGTTGATGTTGATCCACTCACAACCCAAGAACTTCTTGAACTTGATTCAAATCTCTATTTAGCAGGAGAGGATGCCCGAAATCCCCTAGCATCTCCTCTTTATGCAGACTTAAAGGGTTTACCCCCTCTTTATATCCAAGTCGGTAGCGCAGAGTTACTCCTTGATGATTCGATCCGATTCGTTGATGCTGCAAAAGCTGCCGGTGTCGACGTTAAGTTTGAGATATGGGATGACATGATTCACATGTTCCAGATGTTCGCAGCTATGGCCCCGGAGGGCCAAGATGGTATTAACAAGATAGGGGAATTTGTTCTTGAATATCTTTCTTAATTCTTAATTTTTAACTTTTTTTTATTAAAATTATTTAAAGGAGTTCGTTGAATTTAAATTAAATTAACAAAAAAGAGACATTAATATGAATGTAGAACCAACTCCTAAGTATGAACGACGATATGATATAGATTGGTTAAGAATTATTGCTGTTTTTTTAGTTTTCATTTACCACTGTTCACGATTTTTTGACTTAAACGATTGGCACGTCAAAAATAACGAATTGGATTTAGGAGTTACTTTTTTCTTCAATTTCTTGGGCGGGATTGGAATGCCTCTTTTTTTTATAATTTCAGGGATGGCGACGTTTTATTTTTTGGGCTTTGCGAATGCTAGATTATATACTAAAGCAAGGTTTGTACGTCTTATGATTCCTTTTCTATTTGCTCTATTTACTCAAATTCCCTTTCAAGTGTATCTTGATCGGATCGACCATGGATTATTCACCGGATCATTTTTCAAGTTTTATCCTCAATATTTTATTGGATTGTATGGGTATGGAGGGAACTTCCCTTGGACGGGATTCCACTTGTGGTTTTTGATTTTGTTGTTTATATTCTCAATATTAACGGTATTACCTTTTGTCTACCTTAGAAGAGAGAAAAATCTAGAGAAAATCTCTAAAATTGCCATTTTTTTTAAGAAACCAGGAACGCTCTATTTGCTGATAATTCCAGTTTTACTAGTAGAGTTATTCAATCCTCTTTCAATTCTAGGGATGTTCGGGGGATATAATTTTTTCTCACTATTAATTTTCTATATAATTGGCTTTTTTTTGACATCTAATAAGCAATTTAAGGAATCTATCGAAAAACAAGTATTACCCGCTTTTATTATAGGAATCATTACAATTATTCTACTTACCATCGTAATTCTTTTCTTTAACATTAACATTCTATTTTGGATCTTTGCATTACTTTATGTGTGGAGCTTTTTGTTAGTGATACTTGGGTTAGGAAGCAAACATCTTAATTTTAATCATAAATCAAGAAGGTTCCTAAATGACATTGTAATGCCGTTTTACGTGGTTCATCAAACAATCATAGTTATCATAGGATTCTTTGTTGTTCAGCTAGATCTAATTGTCTTCTTGAAATACCTTATTATAAGCTCTATTTCATTCGTAATTATATTAAGCCTAGTGATGGTGATTAAGCAATTTAACGTAACCCGATTTTTGTTCGGGATGGGATTAAAGAAAAAAAGAGTTGAAAAAGAAAAAACTCTAGAAAATTAAGCACTAAACTTGAACAAACATTGGATTTCGTCCAATGTTAAACTTTCTTTAGTTTAATTCTCTCCCTATTAAAATTCTCACCAGAAATCAAACTTCTCATCTATTTTAGGTAAGAAGACCAGTAAATATGGAACGACTAGATCTAAAACACTCGTGTAGAAATTAATTATTGGAGCGAAAATTAAAACCGCTGTTAATCCCGTTATATTACCTAAACCCAGTATTTCCAAACTCATGAATTGAAAAAAGGCTGACCAAATTGTCGTAAAAAAGAGTAAATTTAACCCTAACATTGCTAAAATTCTTACGGCAGTACTGGCCACTCCGCTAAAAATGTAATTTCTTGGCTTTTTTAATTTTTGGCTGTCCTTTAGTTTAAAAACAAAGTAAGGAATTAATATCAATGGAACGGTTGCGGTAAATTTAAAGAGCGGACCAACCCACCCGCTTGGATCAATTAATAATAAACCTACAGATCCAGTTGCGCAACTTATTAATCCTGCGAGTGGTCCAAAAATTAAAAAACAAATAATCCATATCCACGACGTTGGATCAAACATGGCAATCTGCCAACCAGGAATTCTCGATGCGTTAATAATTGGAGAAAGTACAAAGGAAACGACTGCAGAAAGTCCGCCAAAAATTGCACCTCCCGCTATTTGTATGATCAAATTGGTTCTCTTAGTCCTAACAACTTCTATCTCTCCTGATTTTACTTCAGACATCTTATCTCTATAACCTTTAATAAATTTATAATTGGAGAATTTGGAGTTCTTATTTAAATTTACGGGTACTAAAAATATTAATTATTATTGATTAATATTTCCATTTTCTCAAAATATTAAAATATACTGGCGATCTGATTAGTAGGATAATAGTATTTATTGGATAACATCTTAAATTCTCGCGAGTAACTTCTTATCTTCCACAATTTTTAAAATTCCATCTACCCATTTTTGGAGAGATCCTTCTTTTTCACCAAATCTAACATATAAAATAAGTCATTTTCACTCTCAGAATGTAAATGACCCAAGTTTGCGATACACTTAAATCCAAATTTTTCATATAAATGCCTGGCAATCTTATTATTCTCATCAACAAATAAATAAATACGTCTTGATTCAATTCCAAGCTTTTTAAAATGATTTTGAACACTTTCTATTGAAACTCTCATCAACTCAGTTCCTATCCCTTGTTTTCTATATTCTTCAAAAACATAAAGTTCTTCGAATTCAGCTACTCCACAGTTCGGGTCTTCTTTCATATACCAGAGCATCTTTCCTATTATTTTCTCATTATCTTTAGCAAGAATAGTATTATTGTGAATAAGATAACATTCTGCTCTATTTTTTATTATATCCTTATCGTTAAAATGCTGAAATGTTTGTTCTAGTTGATCTTGATCCTCGGCAGAGGCAAAGATTATTGATATCTCTTTCATTTTATTCATACCTAAAAGTCGGATGGTGAATTTAATTACATAAATTTCGAGAACTTTTCTTTATTTTAATAATTTCTTCTCTTTTGCGTCTAACTCTAGCCAATCACTAATTACTTTAAGCTGCTTTCTTGAAGAACCAGCAAGAATTTTCAAAAATGGGAGGAAATTTTGGACAAATTCAATGGGAGAAATTTCATATTTCAAATTTATCTTCCCCGCAAGTTCCTTTTGAACATTAGTTAAAGAAAAGTAACCCCCCGCAGAGTATCTCGGAAAAACTACTCTTCTAAATCCTTTTGCTTCGGGAGTTACGGTTCTCGATAACGCAACTCCTCCTGCAAATAAATCAAAAAAATAGGGAAGCAAACTCCAATATTGGTTAATTCGTATTCTCCCAAAAATTTCATCAGCTAAAGAAAGGTTTTCAAACGCTTCCACAAGCTCCCCATTGGTTTTTATAAACGTTGGCAAATTTTCATTTACCCATTTATACAGAAAATTATAATCTACATCAGATTTATCAGTTAGGTTTCGAGCTTCAATTAAGGAGGTAGTGCGAAATAAATCTCTTACTAAGGTGAAAATTTCTTCTAGAGAATCACGACGCAGGCTGAGAATAAGCTCTGTTATATCTCCCTCTATTTTCCCTTGGCTAATTCCCTGAAGATCGTTAATGGCACCTCGTAAATCCCCATTATTCTTATCTATAATTAATTCCAAATCCTTCTTTTTTAATTGGGTAATATTCTCTTTTTTTAGAATATTAGTAGAAATTCTTAAGACTTCCTCTTTAGGGAGCGGGTGAACTTCAAATCGACGAATTTTATTGTAGAGGGGCTGGAGTTTTGTTTTATACTCGTTGGAACACATTATTATGGGAAACTGGGTTTTTTCAACTAAATTAATTATTGTAGGAACTGCACCCCTATCTTGAACTCCATAAATCCCATCAACCTCATCAATGAGGATCAGTTTTTCTCTCGATTGGGTGATAAAATCCATAATTCCCCTTGTTTTTGTCGTTTCCTTCAATTTCTTTTCAAGGGTTGCTCGTGTGCGAGTGTCAGATGCATTAGTCTCAACTACTTCCATATTTAAATCGTTTGCAAGCGCATACACAATCGAAGTTTTTCCTATTCCTGGAGGACCTTCTAATAATATCGCTGCTCTCTCAGGAGAAATCTGTAATAGTTCTTTTTGTTCTTTTTCAATAGCCGTTCTATTAAATTCTTTTATCTTTCCATTTATATTATTAACCCGTTTTCTTTCAATAAAGAACTCTGTGACAAATTTTGTTAATTCTTGATCGAGTTGCACTTTCTGGCCACTCACTCTAGCAGTAGGTAAAGCCATATCTTTAAGGCTCTTTGGACGATACTTTTCAACCCAGGGGATATCAGAGATCTTCGACATAGTATTCACCTACAAATATTCACTCATTAAACATATTTTGGATAATAAAGCAGAAATTTGGATATCACCATCCCTTCCATCAAGCGCTCTGTAGTCAGTATCAGCTAAGAAATTGATGATCTTACTTCTAACATGTCTGCTTAATGGTAGTTTGTTTACTTCCTCAAGGATTAACTTAAGTAGCTCATGTGTATTATATTTATAACTCGAAATAATTTTACGGACTAATTCTCTTGATTTAGGGAAGTTTCCCTTAAATGCTACTAACAGTAGGCTCCGAATTAAGTCATTCTGAAACTTCTGTATATTCTCATACAAGTTGTTTTTCGTTATTATATTTCCAGTAACACTGCTTAACTGTAGAAGATCAATTGCTCGAGCAAGTTGACCTTCTGAGAGTTTATACAGAATTTCAATAACCTCATCTGAAATCTTCAAGGATTCATTGTTAGCAATTGTATTAATAAGGCCCTTAAAAGCTTCAAGTTTTACTTGAGAAATTAAAAAGATTTGACATCTACTTACTATCGGATCAATAATACTTGAGATTTTCGTCGTTATTAAAATCATTCTACAGTTTGAACCATAAATCTCCATTAGTCTTCTGAATCCTTGTTGGTTGGTGCCTAATGCTTCAAAATTTTTTACTATTAAGATCTTAAAGGGGGAGTCGCCTAATACTTTTAGTTGAACGAATGGTTTAACTTTAATCTGAATGAAGGCGGGGGTTATTATTCTCTTTCCGGCGATACTCCCTACTTTACTGGAAGAGATATACGCTTCTGACCGTGCTTGCTTTCTCTCTTCATCGGTTAGGGGAACATTTGCATAGACTAACCTGAAATTAGCATCATACTCCTTGCCAAGAAATTCTTTTGAAAATAATGAAGCAAGTGTTGCCTTTCCGATGCCATTCGATCCAGTAAATAATAAGTGGGGAAAATTTCTCTGGGTAATAAAATTGCTCAGTGCCTCCTTTATTTCTTTTCTCCCACAAATTTGATCTATAGTTTGGGGGTAATATTTTATCCTCCAAACAGGGATTTCATTAACCAAGTTGATTTCCACTTTATCTTTATTCTTTATTTAGGCTTTAGTACTATCTATAATTTCTGCTAAGAGTGCTGCAATCTGTATTTGCTCATTAGCCCCTTGGCTAATTCTATAATCAATTTCTCCAATAAAGGATCGCAACCCGGGGATTTTATTGACATCAATATTAATACTTTTGAGAGAGTTCAACAGCTGTCGTATGAAGTTTCTACTATCCAAAGTTTCAATCGAATCTAAAATTTCTCGGGCGTGCATGAAATTTTTATTTTTTAGAGTGTTTATTAAAGATTTTAAGGTTTTTTCATCCAGGAACCCAGAAATCTTTAAAATCTCATCTAGCTCTAAACTTTCTACCAATTCAAGTGCTACTGACATTTGTAGGGTATTTATTGCCTTCCGTAAATCTCCTCCCGATATGAAATACACAAGGTTAAACAATTTTTCAGCGCGGTCTTCAGAAATTTTAATGTTTTCTTCTTTAACAATATATTTTAATCGGTCTACAATCTTATCTTCGGGTAAGTTTACAAATCTGAATACCGCACATCGAGATATTATCGGATCTATAATTCGATTGATGTAGTTACATAATAGGATAAATTTAATATTCTCGGAAGCTTTTTCAATTATTCTTCTAAGAGCTTGCTGAACTTGACCTGGAATATTGTCTGCCTCATCTAATATGACAAACTTCAGCGATCCTTTTTTCGTAAGACTCTGATTTACATAATTTTTTAACACGTTTCTTACAAAATCAATTCTTACTGTATCAGAAGCGTTAACTTCTAGTAGGTTTGTATCCCAATCTTCTTTTTTTAAATAACTGTTAGCAATAATAAGCGCTGTACTGGTCTTACCAGTCCCCGCCGGTCCCGTAAAAATCATATGGGGCATATTAGGGGTTTTTATGAATTCTTTCAGGCGATTTATTGCGATACTCTGACTTACGATGTCAGAAAATGACTGGGGGCGGTATTTTTCGACCCAGGGGATTTCTTTATTCATTTTCTCATTAAATAATTAGTTGTCTTAGCTCTCTTCTGTTAAGTCTAATTCGAGTACTTCATAGACTTTTTTGAATTTCATTTTTCCATAGAGATTTGAAGCTTCTACAGCTTTTTCTTTTATATTTACCTTTACTTTCTCAACCTTTATTCTTTTTAGGTGCTCTAATGCTTTTTCTAATAATTCATACCCTGTCCCTTGACTTCGATATTCCTCCTTAAGGAAAAATTGTTTAATATACCCCTCTGAAGACCCTAGTGGGTCTATACGAAGTTCTGCAACTATCATTCCAACCACCGAATTATCATTCTCATCAACAGCAATGAGAATACCGTGTCTTTGAAGGGGATCAAATAATCGACGACGAATTCCCCAATCAAATCGTTTGGGATCGAACTTCTGACCTAAACCTTTAACTAACTGCTCCATAAGTTCTCGTAATTTTTCAATTTGCTCCGGATTGGCGATTTCTACTCTGATATTTTTCATCTGTTCTCAAATTACTTATTCATATCTAATAAAATAATTATTGATTCTTTAAAATTTAAATTTTCTTGCCTTTTAGCTTATTAAAAACTTCAAAATATGGTAAATTAAGAAATTTTTCTTTTCATTTAAGAGAAGACTCCTAAAAGACTTCTTAATTTCTAAAGGAGTAAAAAAAGGGAGTTATTAACTAAAAGTGGCGAGCTGAAGTACCGTCCCACGCTGTTACATCTTTATTTACCCATTCACACTTAGGACATTTGTCAGGAAGTTCCCATGCTTCAAGTGCCGGATGTATACGGCAATACAAACCCCCACAATTACTGCATACTAAAAATTTAGCCCCGCATCCAGAACACATTTTTAATTGGCCTTGTTCTACGAAAGGAAAAGCTCTTCTCATCCATTCATCATGAGCAAGAGTAAAACTCTCTTTTCCACAAACTATACAATGAACCCCATCTTCTTCATGAGTCATACATTCACACCACAAATTATATGCATTTTTTATATTATAATAATAAACAAAATACTGAATTAAAAATGAAACGATCTAGAAGAACAAATTAAAGGGATCATCTGAGCTTCTCTTGCCTATTTTGATGGACAATTGTGTAAAAATGGGAAAAGTGTGGGAATATTCTGATATGAAAAAATATACCATAGTAAGTTTATATTGATCCCAACCGAGTTACAATATAATTTTTTTATCAACTCAATCTTTTCCATTTCCATATTAGAAAGTTAAGAGCTACTCCTAGGATTAATCCTCTAGGAGAACTCTTTTTTCCATAACCAAACGAATTATGTCTGCTTTTCTATAAGATGATGGCACTTTAATATTATTTTCACTACACAATTGTTTTAATTGCTTTACCGTGAACGATTTATAATTTACAGAATCTTTATTATCATCGCATTTTGTAAATTCGTGAATCTTTTCTAAAACTTCTATTGCTTCAATCTTTCTCAAATCTCTATTAATGTGAACTCGGAGTTTATGCCCCTCAAGTTCAAAAATCTCTCTCGGGAATTTAGAAATTATATCCCATTCTTGGCTTTCTTGGCACTCATTAAAAATTTCTGCTTTTTTCATAGTCAGACCGTAGAGTGTGGTATTCCCAATAAGAACGTGTTTCCGTGCGAAATTATTGGGGACTTTTAATACTAAAATCTCGTTTAAAAGTTTACGAGACTTTTGATCCTTTTTCAATTTTCTAAATGATGAGGAGTTTTTCATAAACTTCTCTGCTTGGGTACTGCTAAATTCCTCTTGCTTAAGATGTATTCTAGGAGCCATGGTATGCTCTTCGATCTGGTACTGATTCGCCTGTGGAAAAGAAGAAACAACATTTTGAGAGAGTGTAGTTTGAAATCCAAAAGCATCCAAAAACTCTGCGGGTTCATCTCCTTGGTCAACTGAAACAATTTTGCATCGATGAAAATTTGACATGTCCATTAAATTCCTCTGTAATCTCGATGCCACCCTTGATGCTATGAACTTTTTTCTAACTGATGATGACATTCCCTTCCATATATAAATCCTCCTAAGAGGTTCCTTGACAATTAACGCTACCTGTGAAGGGGATAATATACTATTACCCTTACTTTGGCGAAACTCTTCTTCAGTCACATCTAGCCTATTTTGTTCTCCATTATCCTTAACTCCAAACACCATAAAATCAGCATACGTTTCTATCATTTTTCCCAATAGTTATGAATAGGTTTTAATCTTAACTAATCATTGAGACACATTAGACTTTAAGAGAATAGAGTGAGATCTATTTGTGATCTAAGTATTGTCAAGGATAAATAAAAAAAATAAAATAAAAAATAGATAACTTACATTTGTAACTTTTTCGTCTTGCTATTTACTTCGGGATTGACCTTTTCTAATTCTTGGATTAGTTGAAATGTCTTGTCATCGTTTAAAGCTTCGCTAAACTTGATAAGCATTTCTTTATTCCCTACAAAAAGACCTTTTCTCTTTAAAGGTTTCCCATCTGCTTTTATCGGATTGATCTCTAAAAATAAAAGTGCAGGTCTAGTTTTTGTAGCAGGAACCTTTACCACTGA
>JAEOTL010000286.1 GCA_016839845.1 Promethearchaeota archaeon | reverse complement strand
TAATATTAGCAGAAGAATCCTATCCTGGGGCAGGAACCTCGTTTGGTCGAACTGACCAACATTTATGGGAGCTATTTAAAAAAGATGTGATTGATAATAAGACAATCACTAAAGAATTTGCCAAGGATATTTTAGGCTCATTTTGGTTTCATTCTAATACAGCATACGATGCTATGGTTAAAGTAGGAAAGCAAGGTATCACGAGCGCATTTGGACAGCTTATGACACTTGCGGGATGTGGCCCTAATGGAGAGGATCTCACTAATGAGTTAACTTACACAATTCTAGAAGTGATTGATGAATGGTCTCCAATATTAGAACCAAAACCTAATGTGCGCTTGCATCGCAATTCACCAGAAAAGCTACTTAATATTGTTGTGGATATAGTTTCTAGATCTCAAGGTGCCCCCTTTTTAATCAATTTCGATGAAAGAAGCATCGCAGGAATGGTTTTAGAAGGGATACCTGAAACAGAAGCATGGGATTATGCTTGTGTTGGTTGTTTGGAGAATACTATGCAAGGGAATGATAGAAGTGGAACAGTAAACTTAAACCCAAATTTAGCAAAAAGTATAGAGCTTACCCTATGGAATGGTAGAAACATGCCTGGCAATGTCGTAAAACCTTGGAATAAAGAAAATGAGCGTTTCGGCCCAAAAACAGGCGATCCAGAAAAGTTCGAAACTTGGGAAGAATTTTGGAATGCCTGGATGACACAATTAAAATTTACGCTTGATTATTTAGCAAAAGTATATAATAAGACTGAAGAACTAAGATCGGAATTTTTACCAACTCCATATGTATCAAGTATCGTTCGAGGATGCATAGAAAAGGGTTTAGATGTGAGAAATGGTGGCCCTGAATTAGCTTTTGTAACGGTGGAAGGAGTTGCATTTGCAACTACAGTAGATTCACTCTTAGCAATTAAACATTTCGTATACGATACTAAGAAATATACGATTACTGAAATTAAAGAAGCACTTATCTATGATTTTAAAGGAGAAAAATATAGTATTATGCAAACTCTATTAAAAAACAAAGCTCCTAAATATGGGAATGATGATGATGAAGCTGATGAAATCGCTAGACAAGTCATGCAAAATTGGGCAGATGAGACGTGGAATTATAAAACTACGACCGGGTTTCAATATCGACCAGGTATGCTTTCTTGGAATTACTGGGCGGGTTCCGCAGCTAGCTTTACTCCCGCAACTCCAGATGGTAGAAATAGAGGAACTTATCTCTCAAATGCAATATGCCCTACTAATGGGGTTGATACGAAGGGCCCAACAGCAGTTACTAATTCCGTTGGTGTCTCGTTAGGAGGTAAAACTCCTGAAGGCAAATATATCAATTATCTACCAAATGGTGCAAGTCATACTATTACATTTAATCCTAGTATTCTTAAAGATTCTGAACATCGGGAAAAGTTTAAAGCGTACTTAAAGAGTTATATTGAAAATGGAGGTACATGCCTACAAATTAATTTGTTAGATGCAGATATGCTACGAGATGCACAAAATCATCCTGAAACTTATCAGAATCTCCTTGTGAGAGTTACAGGCTATAATGCTTACTTTACTGCGATCGGGAAAGAATTACAAGACGAAATTATCGCAAGAGAATCGCATAAAATGTAAATGATAAAGAAAGATGACAAAAATGGGAAAGAATAATAAAGAAATTTATTGGAAAGAACAAGCCTCTGAAGAGGAAATTAGTTTTACTCAACCTGATATAATGCTAAAATTAGTTTCCACAGTGGATGACAAAGGATGGCCACACATAACCATGATTTCCAGTAATCGATTAATCGGAAATAAGGAATTAGTATGGGGTCAGTTTACGGAGGGAAGTAGTAAAGAATTTGTAAAAAAAAATCCTAAGCAAGGGATATTTTACATGACGGCTGAAATGCCTTTTAAGTATCTACAAGTAAAAGCAGATTTCTCTCATACCACAAATGAAGGGGAAGATTTAGAACTCTTTAACAAATCTAATTTAATGCGGTATTTTACCTATGTAAGAGTTCATACAGCTTATTATAATACTATTAAAGCTATTAACAAAGTAAGAAATTTGCCGTTATCAGGTGTTATAATCGGGATTTTAAAAAATATTATCGGTAAAGGGGGTGCAAAAACAAAATTGAAAGAAGAACGTCTCAATATAATTGGTTATAACCTTTTTAAAGCGCCCATAGCAGTTCGAGTCATCTCGTACATCGATCCAGAGGATCTATATCCTTTAATGATTCCATGTTTACAATTACAAGCCGCAGATCATAATAGATTAGTATTTCCATTAAGTGTTGCTAAAAAAGATTTATTTAATATACCGGAAAATACAAAAGTTGCAGTATTTGGAATGAACTTTGAATATGCCAATCAGGTTGTAAAAGGCACTTTCATAGGCATCAAAAAATTTCGAGGAATAAAGTTTGGAGTTATTGAAATTGAAGAAGTCTACAACGGAGCTCCACCATTAATCGGTACTATTTATCCTAAAATTCAAACTACACCAAAGATCAGTAAATTTTCCCTTGATAAGTAGAATATTGTTCTATTCTATCGCTTCTCTTCTCAAAATATAGCATAAGAATTTATTACTCTAGAATTTACATTAATTTTATTGATTAGATTCAGACTAATTCTCTAAAAGTTTTTTAGTAAAGTTTTCAATACTAATAACTAATCCAAAAGTATTTTGTTAAATCGATATTTCAAAAGGGAAAAAGAATGTTTTGTACTAAATGTGGAGTAAGGATAAGTGATTCCACTCAAAAGTATTGTCAGAATTGTGGGACTGAAATTATAGTTCATGTTAACACAACTAGTTATACTGAAAAACCCCAGATTGAACCCTCAATAAAAAGACAAAAGGGAACTCCGGGGAAATATTCAAAATTATGTTTAGGGATGGCTTTAGCCTCTCTAATTTTAGGGATAGTCCCTTTATATGCCAGTTTTTTTATTTATTTAGGTATTAGACCAATCTTACTTCTGGTTTTAAGCCTGGTTGGATTAATCTTGGCCATTTTTTCTAGAGTTTATAGTTCAAAGGCAGAAATTCACGAGCCTTACAATAGCCTAGAGAAGGCTGGAAGCATTATTGGAGTTATAGCGATTATCTCCAATTCTGTAGGGCTGCTATTCTTACTTTTAGGTATTTTAGATGTTGGAATTTAGATGATTCATTTTGGATAATATTAATTTCGTAATACGAAGATATTCTTGCATAAGGGTAAAGACTAGTAAAACATAGGAAAATACTTTAATTCCTAGAAGGAAATTATATCCCGGCATCTTTTAGAGCTTTGTCTGCTTCTTCTCGGTTAATAAAACCTTTTTGGCCATTTTTTAGAATAATTAATAGTCCTTCTAAATATTTGATCCCGCAATCTTGATGCCAATAATAATTATAGCCTTTAGATGGGGCAAATCTAAGTCTAATCGAACCTTTCTTAATAACTTCTTTACACCAATCACATTTTGTGGCGTTGGTGGGAGCATCTTCTACTCGAAAAATCTTATAAATCTCCTCATTTTGTCAAACACTCTATTGTAATTGAAATTTATATAAATTTATATGTTTTTTTTATAAATAATAAAATAAGAAGAATAAGGTTCGAGCAAAACGATTTTCTTTTGATTTGAAAATTGAAATCAGATACTGAAGTTATCCTTCATGAAGAGTGAATAAAATGTAAGTAAAAATCTCATCTAATAAACCCATTTTATGTTCTATACCTAAAATTTGATAAAAGCTTTTAATAATGCTTCTGATCTGAAATCATGAGTTTAATAATAAAGTTAGCTTATTTGTTTTCTCCTTTTATTAGATTAGTCAATTTGATTAGAAGGAGTGTAACTCCCTTAATTAGTCATTTTCGCGCGTTAGAGTCATCTAATACCACATTTAAACTTGGTTCATGGAGTGATGATGCTCTTGTCCAAACAAAGTATGGTTTAGTATCTGGTTTTTTAGATAACGGGTCTTGGTGTTGGAAGGGGATTCCGTATGCAGATCCTCCAATTGGTCATCTTCGTTGGAAAGCACCACTTGATCCTAGCCCATGGATCGGGACTCGCAAAACAAGAAAGTTTGGTAATTCTGCAGCTCAATTTTTACCTTTTATGGGGCCAATTGGTTCAGAGGATTGCCTTTATCTTAATATTTGGCGTCCCAAAACTCCAGAGATAAATTTACCGGTTTATTTCTATATCCATGGGGGCGGAAATTCAATTGGTTCATCTGCGGAGGTTGGCTATTATGGTAATGCGGTCGTTGAGAAATCTAACTTATTATATATCTCGGTAAATTACCGTCTTGGAGCAATGGGTTGGTTCATACATCCTGCTATAACAAATAATGGTTCTCCTGAAGATAAAAGTGGTAACTTTGGTACTCTTGATCTGATAAAAGCCCTGGAATGGGTAAAAGATAACATAGAAGCATTTGGGGGGGATCCAAATAACGTTACAATCGCTGGGGAATCTGGTGGTGCATTCAATGTTCTTTCGCTCCTTATTTCTCCCACCGCAAAAGGACTATTCCATCATGCTATTGCTGAAAGTGGATTATCTCTAATTTCTAATACTAATACAGCAGAAACTCAAAGTATCGATCTTCTTATTAACCTCCTCATTAAGGATCGTAGAGCAAAGAATCAAGTAGAAGCTGGACAAATCTTAGAGAAAATGTCGGGAGAAGAGGTTGAGGAGTATCTTCGGTCAAAATCAGCATTTAAAATTTTGAAATGCATACCTAAAATGGATTTTGGAATGGCTGAATGGCGGACTATTTTCACTGATGGTACAGTAATACCCAAAGAAGGGTATGATATATTTTCAACTGGAGAATGGGCAAATAAAGTCCCACTAATTATTGGCTGCACAAAAGATGAATTGAAGCTCTTTGGTAGTTTTAGAAAAGACCCTCCCAAGAATACAAGAAAGTATGATTTAGTATGGGGCTATCGATCCCTATTGTGGCGTGTGAGTGGTCTTGATTCCTTAGTAACTAAGATGAATTCAAATACGAATGTCCCTATTTACGCTTACCGATTTGATTGGGGTAGCCCAGATAAAAATGGTATAAGTGTGCTGCCTAAAGCAAAGGGTCGAAACTTAGGTGCTCATCATGCTGCAGAAATTCCTTTCTTTTTAGGAATGGGTAAGAGTTCTGTATTCATGCTGATTGGAAAAACGCACACTAAGCGTAATCGAATTGGTCGGGAAAAGTTGATAGCCTTATCCATGAATTATCTTGCCAATTTTGCACGAACCGGAAATCCAAACGGAGAAGGATTACCCAATTGGTATCCTTGGAGTAATATTAAAGGAAAAGATAAAGTTCTTGTCCTTGATGCTGATAATGATGATTTAAGGATTTCCTATTTAAATGATATACTCACTGTGAAGAGTGTTATTGACCTCATTAATTCTGAGCTTACTGAACCTGAATTAGGAACGATCCTCTCCTATCTTGATGAGCTGATACCATTTGGTGTAAAAGAATCTGAATTATAAAAAAATATTTCTCAAAGAAATTTCTTTGAAATCAGACTCTTGAATATAATTTCTTAACCAATTGTTTTACGTTCTGAAATTTTTCGTCAGGGAATTGATACCCCATTTTATCAGCAATTTCCCTAACGATCCAATCAAATAATTCTAATATTTTTAGAAGTTCTTGCCAAACTTCATCCTCATCATAACTACTATAAATATGTTTTAACTCATTTAAGATTCGTGGGTCAATCCACTTCTCAAAATTTTTTTTTCGATAGATGTTCCTCAGTACGTCTTCCTCCAAGTCACATTTTAACCCTTGATAAACATACGTATGCCACGTGAAATATTCATAAAGATCATATCCCTTATAATCAGAACAAGCACGCTTTGCTTTCCAGAGTTCACCTCGCCGAATTAACTTTGCCACCATGTAGAAATGATGCAACAAATCAGTTGTTCGATGTAAAAATTCACTTTCTGAAGGCATGCTCTGATCCATATAAATAATCTTGGCGTTATATAGATAAGCTGGTTTTGATCTCTCTCTTCTCGCAAGAATGGTAAAGATTTGATCTAGAATACCATCCTTATCTAAAATTATGCGCCATCCAAAACCAAAGAGATCCACCCAATCTACAAATTCGGGGTGATGGTCTAATAATCGAATATATTCTTCTTTATCATATAGAGATATCGCAAAATCAACTTCTAATCCATTCTTAAAGAGCACTCTATGTTCTTTAGATAATCCCGGTATTTGAAATATGTAAGATAATACAGGCTCCCCGAAATTATTTAACCATTCTGAGTTATCAGTGAGGGAATCTGGATTAGTTGTATAGATAGCGACGTCTAAATCAGCCCATTCATCAGCGGGGGGATTATTTTGACCTCGAGAGCCGCAAATTACTGCCCCACGGATATCATCATTTTGATTGGCCCATACAAGGAATTTTTCTTCCAGATCTTTATAGAGTTGATCTCTTTGGGTTTCTTCCTTCATAGTCTTGTATTTATTCAAAATATTATAAAGTTTTTATCATTTTTTGGATTCAAATAGCAATTTATCAGCCCTTTTTACCCATTCCTCCTCCTTTTTCTTAATTGCTAATTCTCTCCCTTTTTTACCATATTCAATTGTTTTCTCATAGTTTCCTAATTCTTTATAACATTCTGCCATTTTAATATAGCTATATTGGGCGAAAGAGCCATTAGGTTCAAGTTCCAAAGCTTTTTGAAACTTCATAATTGCTTCCTTATAGTCATAAAAAATTTGTAATATTTCCCCATAAGTATCATACAAATTCCCATCATGTGATTCTCGTTCTACAAGATCTTGAATAATTTTTATGGATTCTTCCTTTCTATTTAATTTTGCCAATAAGTATGCTTTTACATTTAATAAAAATGAGTTATTAGGATCCGACTCTAAAACCTTATTCTGAGATTTAAGAAACCCATTTAGTATCCAATTATCTACATGATTAATGTAAGCTAAAACTCCCTTATGTTCTTTTATCCTTTCATATCCTATCTTTTCTGCAGTTTTATAAGAACCAATATTCGTTGAAGTACAGTGCCAACCAACGGAATCATATCTTGATAAGCAGATTTCAGCTGTTGCCGAACCAACGATAGAAGCAAAACCTCTTCTTCGATACTCTGCCTTCGTTGCTATATTCATTTCGATATCGTTTTCTTCCGTTAAGAATTCTTGCGTGCAAAAACTCACTATTTCATCGTCTTCTCTAATAAGAAGGAATCCTCGATTTTCTTTCAAACACTCTTCGAAAGGAAACCAATGTTTCTTCAATGGGACATGAAACAACCAGTCATACCAGCCATAGTCATTCAGATAATTTTTCTCCAATAAAGTCAGATCGACTGGTTCTATGCTATAACCTTCAGGAATAAGCTCTCTCCAGTTTTTCAGTTTCAGTTCTTTGATTTCATGGTAGTAACGATTGTAGAACGTTGGATCTTTAAGAATAGATTTTATTCCTTCCTCCCATCCACTATTAGAAAAAAAACAGCGAATATCCAGAATTTTGTCCCCTTTATTTACGCAGTCGGGATCAATTCTTAATTCTTTGTTGAACTCCTCGTTATCTGCCCGACCTCCGAAATAAAACTCGACCGTAAAAGAATCGTGTAGAAAAACTACAATAACTGCAGTCTGGGGATCATCTGTGTTATCTACAAACACCTGCTTAGGGACATTAGTCCTTTCTAGGTGACTTCGGAATCTGTTTATGAATGGTCTTTCTCCAAACAACTTTTTTACTTTGGGAAAGTCCTTTTCTATTAACTCTTCTATCATCTGTTTTCACTAGCTTGTTAAATAAGATCTTTTTGGGTTCCTTCCTTCATATCTTTTGTTTTTAAACGAATATAAAGTTTTCTTCATAGATGTGAATTTGTGCTGATAGTCTTAAATAATTTAAGGAGTAGTGATTTACCATTAAGTAATAGATCCTATTAGTAATCAGACCATTAGACCCATTTTTTTCTGATGAATACAGAGTTAACTCCGGAAAGTATTAGGGAAAATATAGAAAACATTGGCAAAAAGGAAGCATTAACGTTATTAAGGGAGATTATTACAGCGAATAGGAGTGTAAATGTACGGAAGAGAGCACTCAACATCTTTGGCGAAATTGACACACAAAAAAACTTCAAATTTTTAGAGCAGTTATTTCTTTCAGATGAGGAAATTGAGGTTCGATTAATTGTGGGGAAGATTTTGTTGGAGAAATATCCCTCACATAAAAAAACGATAAGTCTATTTGAATATGTGTTGAAAGAACAGACTAATATAGAGCAGCAACTCTTTTCTATTAACTCACTGTATTTAATAGATACAGTGAAGAGCAGGAAGATTTTAATTGAGTATCTTAGAAACCTTATTAATTTCGCGTTCACTGATTTGAAACACAGAATTCCTAATGAAGTCCACACTTATCGTATAAATTCCCCATTCCCGAAATCCTTGGTCGATATTTGCATTAATTTAAGGTTGTATAATTACTACGTTAAATTTTGCGGATTTCTCTCTTCATTGCGAGCCGGTAAAATTGTTTCTCTATATTGTGAAAGTTTACATCTTGGGAGCATAAAGGAAATTGTAGGTATAGAACATCTCAATGAATTGGAGCATCTTAGCATTCATAGATCAGAAATTGAATCAATTGATAATCTTTCTTTTTTTAAAAATTTAAAGACGTTGGATCTTTCTAAAAACAATCTGTATAGTATTGAAAACCTTGAGAGCTTCATGAACTTGGAGGAACTCGATTTATCCAATAATAGAATCCAGAAAATTGAGAACCTTAAGTTTTTGAAAAATTTAAAAAAATTAGCATTAAATAACAATCAAATCGCTGTAATTGAAAATTTAGACTCTTTGAGAAATTTAGAGGACTTAAATTTGAGTTACAATCAGATTAAAAGGATTAGTAATTTGGAATATTTAATTAAACTAAAGAAATTGAGTTTATCCAACAATCGGATTGAAAAAATAGCTGGTCTTGACCAACTAAGCGATTTGATAATGTTGTATATGAATGACAACAATATTTCTCAAATTATGGGATTAGAAACTCACAATCAGTTAAAGGTGCTGTATCTTTCAAACAATGTTATCAATAAACTTGAGGGATTGAATACACTGGTAAACTTAAAGAAATTAGAGTTATCAAACAACAAAATCTCTAAACTAGAAGAGATGGAGAACTTGACAGAGCTACAAGAGTTATATCTGGATAATAACAATATAGAATCACTTGAAGGCTTGGATCCATTAAAAAAACTAATAATATTACATATCGGAAGAAATCAGATAACAATGTTTAGGAGTGAGCATCTCATTAACCTTTCAAATCTTAATTTTCTGTTCTTAAATGAAAATCCTTTAGATAAGCAAAGTTGGATTTGTTATAAGAAACGATTTAGGTTTCCTTAATACATTTTTCATCTCGAATACATTTTAAGCAAATTTTTTATTCCCCATTTTGATTTATATAATCATCAATCCAGAGATCCATGAGGACTTCATCATAATACACAGAATCCATATAAAATTGCTTCTTTCTTATTCCCACCACTTCAAAACCTAACTTCTTATAAAGGTGTAATGCTCTCTCATTATTAGAAAAGCAGCTTAAGATAATTTTTTCTTTATTATTTAATGATTTTGACTCTCGGACGGCCATATCAATCAAATTCAAACCGATTCCCATATCTCGATATTTCATTTTTACGATAATTCCTAAAATACCCACATGCAAACCAGCATCCCAATCAGAATTGGAGATCTCACATTGTCCGATGACATTAAAGGGGGGTTTAAGTCCTTTATTTTCTGCGATAATACAAATTTCATGTTCATTGGTGATCTTACGGTACCATGAATCTTGTTCCATTTGAGATCTAACTGGAAAAAGGACTGGTAAATATATTCCTTCTTCTATTACCTCATTAAAATTCTTCCATACTCCTTCAATATCAGATTTTCCTATATGCCTAACAACGATTTTCTCTCCGGTGGCTAATTCTAGATTCCTTTCCATTATTTGAATATAAATTTTTATAATTAAATTCCTTATGGTATTAATATGGAAAATCAAGATTGGGAAGCCCCGAAAAAAAAAAAGAAGAAATCTGTTGCAAAAGATTTAGTTACATTAAAGCATGTGGAAGTAAAGAAACAAGAAATTACCCCAGAAACGAGAGATCTTGCCCAAACGTTAAAGGAGAGATTAATTGAACATGATCAATTTGAAAGACTTACAAATGATGAAATAACGATCCTTGAATCTTTCATGGGTAAACGTTTGTTTTTAGAACGGATCGCGATTATTGTAAATCAATCCCGAATACCACTGGGAATTCCGGGGCTAAAAAAAGCAGAATTAGAAGTCATTTTAGATGGACTTATTACCAAGGGATATCTTGAATTTGAATTAGTAGAAAATAAGGGCGTATTTTATCTTTCCGAAAGAGGAAAGTATAAAGTTCAGTAAAAACTATATTTTACAAACTCAGAAGGAGTTAATCCTTTTTCAAGATTAATTTATTTATAGGAATATCTTGAGATTCTCCATTTGGATTATCTCGAATAATTGTGAGTGGTAGGATTTTGGCTTTCAATTCAAGTTGCGCAATCTTAATAGGGTCAATCATATCTTTCGGTTTTTCAATCAAAATTGGTGCACCGAAACTTATTTGTAAAGCCCTTGCCCCGATAATACGCGCTTTTTCGTATCTTGTTAAAAAAATCGGTCCTACTTTAACGTATTCTCTTACTTCTTTATATAATCTACGTAATTCGCGAGATTCTAAAAAACTGGACATGGTTAAGCAAACCAAAAAATAAGTAATTTGATATTGAAAATACATTATATCATATAACTTTTTCGACTTTCTTCATATCTTGGAAGGAAGAGACTTTCTTTGATAAGGTAACAGTAAAATAACAGTTAAAGTATGGGCCAAGGGAGAATTGAACTCCCGATTTCCTGCATGTGAGGCAGGCATCTTTGGCATCTTACCGAAAAAGTACCATCACTATACCACTAGATCATTGGCCCGATTTACATATATAACAATAGTAGCCTACATGAATTAAATCTTACTTTACTCAATTGTTAATTCTTTTTATTAAATTATTAGTAAAACGATTTAAGAATCTAAGTAGTTTTTAAAGATCTAATAAAGACTTCGAGTTTATATATTTCGTTTCAATTCTTAACTTCAGACTTAATAAAAGTAAATTTCTTGGTGATCCTTGTCTCAGAAAATGAAAACTTCATAACTCATCCTTTAATTAAACCAAATTTCGTTTCTCGTAGAGAATACCAAGAAGTTATTTTTATCAACTGTTTGAATAAGAATTGTTTAGTTGTAATTCCTACGGGATTAGGAAAAACGATTATTGCCTTAATGCTTGCTGTACACAGATTAACGGAAATCCCAAATTCAAAGGTCATCTTCTTAGCGCCTACAAAGCCGTTAGTGGAACAGCATTACAAATCATTTTTAGATCTTACCCTTATCCCCTCTGATTCCTTAAACTCTCTCACGGGCACAATCCCTCCAGAAAAACGAAAAAGCATTTGGGATCAGACGAAAGTTGCATTTATGACCCCTCAAGTCCTTCAAAATGATATTATTTCAAGCTTATACTCAATTAAAGAGGTATCTTTAATCATATTTGATGAATGTCATAGGGCCATAGGAGATTATGCTTATTGTTTTATTGCTAAGAAATACATTGAATCCACAAAATCTCCCCAGATATTAGGCATTACTGCTAGTCCCGGTTCAACTCAAGAGAAAATACGAGAAATTAAAGAAAATCTGTTTATCAATCATATTGAGATCAGAACTGATAAAGATGGCGACGTAAAACCATATATTCAGAAAGTAGATAATCAATGGATTAAAATAACCCTTCCTGATGAATTCATGGGGATCAAAAAAATATTGGAAGAAATGTTAAGAAACATTTACAAACAGCTAAAACAGATGGATTTAATAAATTCTTTTGATATAAACAAGGTTACAAGAAAAGATCTTTTAAAATTAAATAGCACCATTAATAATAAAATATCATCCACGAGAGTTGAGAGTGAAAAATTCGCGTTATTTAATGCGAAAAAACTTCAAGCAAATGCCATAAGAATATCGCATATGCTAGAGCTCCTTGAAACCCAAGGAATTAACGCACTAAAGGATTACTTTAAAAAAAATGAAGCGAAAATAAAAAATAATACAGCTAACAAATCTTTAAGGGAGTTACTAGCAAACCGAGATATGAAGAAAGTTCAGCAGTATTCTCAGGAATTAATTTCAAAGGGGGTTGTCCACCCAAAACTTAAAAAATTAAAAGTATTATTAACTACCCAATTTCATGAAAATAATGATTCTAGGGCTTTAGTGTTCTCCCATTTTCGTGATTCAGTCAATAATATCATAAGATATTTTAAGGACGATGAGTTGATCAGGGCTCATAAATTTATTGGGCAAGCCCATAAAGGATCTGATAAGGGATTAACCCAAAAAGCACAGATAGAGCTTCTTAAAGAATTTAAAGAGGGAATATATAATACATTAATAGGTACGAGTGTTGCCGAAGAGGGTTTAGATATTGCAGAATGCGACATTGTTGTTTTTTACGATGTTGTTCCGAGTGCAATTCGTTCAATTCAAAGACGAGGTCGGACTGGTCGAAAGAAGGAAGGAAAAGTGTATGTTTTAATGGCAGAGGGAACCAGGGATGAGGGTTATTATTGGGCAGAGAAAGCTAAAGAACGGAATATGAAAGACAGTTTGAGGAAAATGCAAACATCTGAACAAGAAGGAAAAAAAGGACAATCAAGCCTTCTAAATTTTATGACTCAACCGGAAGAAACAGCCGATTCTAATCTTAAAAAAGACGGAGCAGATCAATTTGAAATAGTCTGTGATAATAGAGAAACAGCGTCTTCGGTGGTCAGGAACTTATCATTAATGGGGATCGGTCTAAAATTGGAACAACTACCTGTGGGAGATTATGTAATATCAGAACGAGTTGGGATCGAAAGAAAAAGCTCACAAGACTTTACTGACTCTATAAAAGATGGGAGACTGTTTAGAGAATTAAAAGATCTAGCAGAACGTTTTGAAAGAGCTATCCTCGTTTTAGAAGATGATCCTTTTAAAAACTCTCAGCTCGCGGAAAATGCTATTTACGGGGCAATAACAGCAATAATTCTAAATCTTGGTATTACAGTATATAAAACCAAGGATCCTAAAGAGACTGCTTTGTTTTTATATCATTTAGCGCAGAAAGAGCAATCAAAAAGTACTTCAAAATTGAAATTAAGATTTGATAAAGCGCCCATTGAAACCTCTCAACTTTTAGAATACCTTGTGGCAGGTATCCCAGGAGTCAATGCGCTTCGTGCAAAAAATCTGCTAAAAGAGTTTAAAACGCTTCAAAATCTTTTCCAAGCGGACATTCCCGATTTAACTAAGGTTGAAACTATCGGTAAAAAAATTGCTCAAGAAATCTACAAAATTAGTAGATATAAATATGAGAAAGAGCATTAAATAGATAAGAAGCTATTATTGATTTTATCGGAAAAAAAAGGTTTTTAACGTTTTTAACTATTAATATTTATATACTTGAATTAGAATAGGCAAAAACATAAATTTACGACCTGAGCAAAAAATAAAATGATTAAATTTAAAGTCGTAGTTGCTGGTGCCAAGAATGTAGGGAAAACAAGTTTAATTCGAAGGTACGCAACGGGGAAATTCGAAACATCAACATTATCAACAATCGGGGTTGATTTCGAAACAAAAAAGGTCACTGTGGATGGAACAGAAATTCTTTTAAATATTTGGGATTTTGCAGGGGAGAAAAAATTCCGTCTCTTATTCCCTTCCTATGTTTCAGGTGCTTCAGGAGCTTTATTGCTTTATGATGTGACCAACAAAGCCTCGGTAGAAGATCTTTATGACTGGATAAATGTTATTTCTTCTATCCCCAATTCACCTAAGACAAAGATATTAATTGAAGCTAAGAGTGATTTAAAAAGAAAGGTCTCAAAGGAAGAGGCGCAACAATTTTTTGACAAATTCAACTTTCAAGGAGATATCATTAGTACATCAGCTAAAACGGGAGAGAATGTTGAACTGGCTTTTGAAATGCTAGGACGTGAGATCTTGAAGAATTCACTACAAAAATGTACTAGCTGTGGTAAATTATATCCCTTGGAATTGAAATATTGCCAATATTGCGGTTCAAAAACGAGTTAATTATTGGTATCTCAAAATTTACTATACTTTTTCTTCTCTCCGTACATTATATAATTGTAATTTAGTAAAATTTTTTTACTAATAATAATATGAAAACGTATACTAAATAACACCGCTGGGTTTAAGAAAAATGTATGAAGTAAAACAAGATATTGAAGAGATTAACAAAAGACTCAGTAGAGAAGGAGTTACATTCGAGGATAAAACAATTTTAGTTACGGGAGGAGCAGGTTTCCTCGGTAGCTGGGTATGTGATGTGCTAGTCGAACAGAATGCTTACTGTGTATGTTTAGACAATTTAACTTCAGGTCGACCGAAGAATATTTTAGATTTAATGGATAAGGATAATTTCAGATTCATTAATCATGATATTTCCTATCCTATTTATTTTGGGATGAGTTATCATCCACTCGGGATTTGTATAGGAGATATCAAAAAAATCGATATTGTAATGCACATGGCAAGTAGAGCATCTCCTTTTGAATTTCAAAGGGAGCCAATATCCATTCTTAGAAGCAATACTCTAGGAACTCTAAACTCACTAGGGATTGCCAAGTTCCATAATGCAATTTTCTTTTATACAAGCACCTCAGAAGTTTATGGAAATCCTCCAAAAGAGGAGGTCCCTACGTCAGAAGATTATTTTGGATATGTAAATCCTGTTGGGCCAAGAAGTTGTTATGATGAATCTAAAAGGGCAGGAGAAGCATACATTAAAGCATATGAACTCCAACACAATATGAGAACAAAAATTGTGAGGATTTTCAATACTTCTGGACCAAGAATACGCCATGGATCAGAATTTGGGAGAGTAGTACCCAACTTTATTAACCAAGCCTTAAATGATGAAGATATAACAATATTTGGGGATGGGTTACAGACTAGATCCTTTATTTACGTTGTAGATGAGATTGAAGGAATACTTAAGATGGTTCATACTGATGAAGCTAATGGTGAAGTGATTAATTTAGGGAATAATAAGGAGTATACAATCGTAGATTTAGCCAATATCATTAAAGATTTGACAGGATCTAATTCTAAAATTGTATTTAAACCATTACCTGTTGAAGACCCTGTACGCAGATGCCCCGATATAACGAAAGCAAAAAGAATCTTAAATTGGGAACCCACCACTTCATTAGAGGATGGACTTAAAAAAACCATTGCTTGGTTCAAAGAAAATGTCTCACAATAATAGGAAAGATAAAGTCCTATCAAGTAAACGACAGTTTGAGATATTACTTACAATTTGCTTGATTAGTGGAATTGTAATTATCTCAGGATTTATTATTTATCATTCCTTAACTCCTGAACCAGGTTATATTACTTTTGGCATTCTGAATGAGAATCAAGAAGCGGAGGATTACCCGACGGAAGCATCTATTAATGAAACTCTATCCTTCTATCTGACTGTTGAGAATTATCTAGAGCATACTTTTGAATTTAGTATTCACGTAAAAAAGGGAGATAATGATACGGTTATGTCATCAGCTGGATCAGATGGAACACTTCAATTTATGATAAATAACACATTGGATCATAATGAAACGTGGATGTCAGAAAAATTAAATATCTCTTTTTCACAAATCGGAGAAAATCAGATAATAATTGCTGAGTTATGGCAAATTACTCAAACCAGCCCAGATTTTTTTGATATTCTATGGATACGTTTAAATATTACAAGTTAAGATGCTCCCCCGATAATTTGGACGTCTTTAACCAGGGTATAGGGTGCTTGAAATGCTCCATAAGTTTTATATTCTTTAGATACTGCTTCGATATTCTTATAGAGATCCATTAGATTTATACCAACCATGGTTTCATTTAATGGCTCTTTAATCTCTCCGTTCTTAATCAAATTTCCATGGAGAATTAATCCTGAAAAATCACCTGTTGAAATATTTGGAGTATCTCCTGTATAATCAAACAGTATTCCCTTTTTAACATCTTTTATTATTTCATTTTTCCCAATGTCACTATTCTGCATTATAAAATTGGTAACGCCTATAGAAGGAATGGAGCTATATGAGCTTCTCGATGCATTTCCCGAACTTTGGATACCTTCCTTTGTCGAGGTATAACTATTGTGTAATAGTCCGGTATTCAAAAATTTGCCCTTGTGAAAGATCTTTTTATTTTTACAAGGAACACCTTCCCCATCGAATACAGAGGAGCCAATTGCTCCATCTATCAACCCGTTATCTTCAATGTTTAAATATTGCGTCCCAATAATTTCATCTCTCTTATCAACAAGATAACTGCGTTTGTATTGGAATGTTTCAGCATTGACAGCTGACGCAATTGGCCTTAAAATTAACTGAATAGTTCCTTTTGGTGTTAAAATCACGGGAACCTTCATATTTTTTATCTTTTTCCTATTCAAATTTCGTTTAGCTTCTTTAAGTGCGGTGTTGGCTACATTTACGGCATTTAATTTTTTTAAAGATCGCTCAGATTGCCATTCATAACCAAAAGAAGTTTCCTTACTTACATCATCTTTTACAATGATATGAGATGATAAGGAACAGCTCGTATCTTTTCCTGAGACTTCTAATCCATTGGAATTGAAAATAAAGATCTTTGAATAATTGGATATAAAGCTCCCAGATTGGGAAATCGCCATTTTATCTTGTTCACAGACATCAATTAATTGATTTACATAATCTAAAGAATCTTCTATCTGTAAAGTTTTCAAGTTCCCATCAAATAAACCTTTCACCGTAGGATACTTCTGGTATGGTTTCGGGAAATTATCAAAATCAGGATCTGGGGTGCTCGCATTCATCATTTTTAGAGCAGTAATACAGAGTTCATGGATCATGGGTTTAATTAATTTATTTGAAAAAGCAAACCCCAAGGCACCTTTACGATTAACAACTCGAACTCCTACACCATTATCTTCTCCAAGTTCGCTATTTTTAATAGAATTCTCTTCGATTTCAATGCTAATATATTTGTTTTTCTCGAAAAACAACTCTGCGCATCTTACTTCTTGCGATTTCTGCTCGATTAATGATAAACCGTAATTCGCTAAAGTAAATACATCAGCATTAGTGTCCATTCAGTTTAATCCTCCAACTGTGATATCTTCTATACGTATATAAGGCCCACCATCGCAAACTCTGACACTTTGACCTCCTTTCCCACACATTCCATCAGAATAGCTTGTCTGCTTTCCTATTGCTGATATTTTGTTTAAAACTTCAAGTATCATCCCGCTTAAGGAGACATCCCTCATTAATTCTTTCTTTTCACCATTAACAATATGATACGAAAACTTGCATTTAAACTGAAAATTCCCTGTTGATGGATCAGTATATCCATATTGAAAGTCTTCACAAAGTATACCATTTTTCGTGTCTGCAATTAAATCTTCTGTACTCCACTCTCCTGGTTCTAAAAAGGTGAAACCCATCCGAACTTGAGGTCTAGATGAAACTGATGAAGATCTACCGTGACCATTAGGTGACACGCCCATCCGTGAAGAAGTTTCCAGATCGTGTAAGTAATTTTTAAGAATCCCTTTCTCAATAATCGTTGTCTTTTGTGAAGGGATTCCCTCATCATCAACAAAATAACATCCAAATAACTCGTAAGGCATCCCAAATCTTTTTCCCTGTCCCATTGTGGGATTATCTACAATATTGACATCTTCTGAGGCTACTTTTTCCCCAATTCTGTCTTTTAATATGCTATCGTTGTTTAAAACAAGATCTGCTTCACAAGCATGTCCAAATGCCTCATGGATCATTGTACCCGTTAACTTGGGATCTGTAATTATTGTGAATTTGCCACCTACTGGTGATTTTGCTTTTAATAAAGCAACTGCCTCTCTAGCAGTCTTTTGACTCAATGTTTCAGCTTTCTCAGTAGAAATTATCTCAAACCCTCCGATTCCTCCAACAGAATTTACCGCTCTTTGAATTGAGCCGTTTTCTTGAGTATATACCAGACTAAACAACCTTAAAAAAGATAAATCTTGAGTGATGTGATTACCAAAAGAATTCACAAATAAGCTATTTGTGTGCCCATCAATATAGAGCGTATGAGTGTTTTTTATTTTAGGAGAAAATTCAGAAGCCAATTTTTCATGAGATTTAACTAAATTGATTTTTTCCCCTATATCAATTTCTTCAATCTTCTTTTTAGGACTTACTTTGAAATCTTTAATCAGGGGATCACGTTGACTTATTTTAAATCTATTTTTACTTAATGATCCCGTGAAAATAGCTAGTTTTATTGATTCCTGAAAGCCATTGATAATTGCCTTTCTATTTAAATCTTTCAGTACGCTAAAACCCCAACCCCCGTTGACAAAAGTTCTGATCCCGCAATCGGTAACATAATGTGATGATATCTCCTTACTCTTCGAATCTGTAAAATCTAATGTTGCTCCTGTGTTGACACCAGTTCTAACATCCCAATATTCTATTTTATCCTTAGCGATATTGCTCAGTTCCTTTATTAACTTCTCGTCTACTACTTTTAGATCATCAGTAAGATCCATTATGGCTCAAATTTAAGGTAAGGTTGAAGGATTAGGATAATCTCTTTTTATGATTGTAAAAGCCTATCCTAAATACCTTTTTTTTTTAATTTATCTAATTTATTTAAAAGAAGTCTCCAAAAAAACGTTTATGATCTAGTTTTCAAGTCTTTAACAATTGTAATCGCTCCTTGGATAGTACACATTTTAAAGAATTTAGTAGAATTTTTAAAAGAAAAGGAGTGATTACATTGATGGCACTTTTTTATCTTAATAACCCGAGGTGTATAGTACCAATTTCCACATCTACTGCATCGAAAAAAGAAGTATTTTCGTAGATTTTGCATACTATAAAGTTCGTATAAGCCTTGATATTTAACACAGATTAGATTATCGATTTTTTAATTTTTCCGGTGATTATTTGATCCTAAATAAAATAAGATATATGTTTTGATGAATCATTATTTTAAGTATAAGTAATAAAAAAAAAATCGAAATTATGAATCATAGTTTTGTTCATCCTATGGAAACTAGGTATAGAACTGATATCGCAAATTTATTCACTGAAGAAAAAAAGTTAGAAAATTGGTTATTAGTTGAAGCTGTTCTAGCAGAGGTTCACGCAGAATTAGGTAATATCCCAAAGGAAGCGGCTGAAGAAATCAAGAGAAAAGCTAATTTAAAGTATGTTAAATTAGAAAGAGTAAAAGAAATCGATAACGAAATCCATCATGATTTAATGGCAATGGTAAAGGGTTTAGCAGAACAGTGTGATGGTGAAGCGGGTAAATACATTCATCTTGGGGCAACCAGTTATGACACCGAAGACACTGCCACCGCACTCCAATTGAGAGAAGCATTAAACTATATAAAATCGTCTCTTAAGGAATTATTGAAAGTCATAATTAAAATTGTAGAAGAAAAAAAAGACCTAGTTTGCATTGGGAGAACCCATGGGCAGCATGCAATCCCAACAACATATGGGATGAGATTTGGTGTATGGGCATATGAGATTGATAGACATCTTGATAGATTATCTGAAGTGTTAAACCGCATATCTTATGGCAAAATGTCTGGTGCTGTTGGGACAATGGCAGGATTTGGGGACACTGGAATTGAAATACAAAGTTTAGTAATGAAAAAGCTAGATCTTAATCATGTGCTTATTGCAAATCAAATAGTTCAAAGAGATCGCCATGCCGAAGTGATACTCTTAACAGCTTTAATAGGACAAACCATAGCTAAAATTGCAAGGGAAAATCGAGTACTACAGAGAAATGAAATTGCTGAAATGTTTGAACCGTTCAAAAAGAAACAGGTTGGAAGTTCTACTATGCCTCACAAAAGGAATCCTCACAAGTCAGAAAGAATTTGTGGAATAGCAAGAGTTTTAAAATCTAATGTAATCCCTGCCTTAGACAATATTGTTTTAGAAGATGAGCGAGATATTACAAACTCCGGGGTAGAAAGGGTTATTTTTGGAGAAAATTTTATATTATTAGATTATATCATAAAAGGATTAACAAGTAATTTGCGAGGAATTGAGTTTGATGAGGGTAAAATTGAAGAAAATTTAAATCTTACCAAGGGGGCTTGCTTAACTGAAAAAGTTATGGTTCATCTTGTAGACAGAGGTATAGGTAGGCAAGAGGGGCACGAATTATTAAGACAGGCAGCTATTACAGCACGAAATGAAGACAGATATGTGAAAGATATCATATATGAATATGAAAAGATAAGGAATCTGTTTTCAAAAGAAGAGTTAGCCGAATTGTTTGATCCTCATAAATACATTGGAAAAGCAGTTGAACAAGTTGAATCTTTAGTAAAATTCCTTAAAAATAAATATAATTGGTAGCCAAATAAAATGGCAGAAAATGAAGATATTTATTCAAAACTGGGAGTTTCCTCAAGTAAAGAAGATGTTCATCAAGCTATAAAGAAGTTAGATAAGGGTCTTTTCCCCGGTTCTTTTTGTAAGATTGTTAAGGATGTTAATAATCGAGATGACTACTGTTCGATTTTCCATGCTGATGGCGCAGGTACTAAGTCAAGTTTAGCCTATATGTACTATAAGGAAACGGGGGATATCTCTGTTTTTAAAGGCGTTGTCAGAGATGCCATCATCATGAATATTGATGACATTCTCTGCATAGGGGCAACAGGTAATATGTTCTTATCTAACAACCTTGGGAGGAATAGTAATTTTATCTCAGGAGATATTATATCCGCAATTATCGATGAGTATTATGCCTATAGTGAGAAGTTATGCACTCTCGGATTAAATGTTATAATGTGTGGTGGGGAAACTGCTGATGTTGGTGATGTAGTTAAGACTATTTTGTTGGATGCTTCAGTATTCACCTGTATGAGAAAAGATGAGGTGATTAATACCGCAAATATTCAAAGCGATGACGTTATTGTGGGATTGGCAAGCGATGGAAAAGCTTCGTATGAGGATGAGTATAATAGTGGAATTGGAAGTAATGGGTTAACTTTAGCAAGACATGGAGTTCTCTTACATGAGTATTATACTAAATATCCTGAATGCTACGATCAGAACATAGCTGAGGAACTTCTGTTTTTCGGGAAATTCAAGTTAACAGACACATTAAAAGGACTCCCTCTAAATGTAGGAAAAACCTTATTATCCCCAACGAGAACCTTCTCGCCAATTTTAACAAAAGTTTTGAAAAAATATAGGTCTAAGATTCATGGGATAATCCATAATACGGGAGGAGGGCAGACAAAGAATTTACATTACGGAAAGGGGATCAAATATATCAAGAATAATCTTTTTTCTCTACCCAAAATTTTTGAGGTAATCCATAGCTCATCAGAGATTCAGTGGAAGGAAATGTTTAGTGTATTTAATATGGGGCATAGAATGGAATTATTTTGCAAAGAAGAAATTGCAAAAGAAATTATCAAGATTTCAAAAGAGTTTAATGTAGAATCTAAAGTCATCGGTTTTTGTGAAAAATCTCCTATCAAAAATAAAAACACCGTAGAAATTAATTCTGAATTTGGTACTTTTAAATATAGTTAAAAATCATAGAAATGACTAAATTTTTTGATATAATCTGTATTGGGGCAGCACTAGTTGATATGGTTGCTCAGGTAGAACGGCATCCTGAAGAAGATGATGAGGTTTTTGTTTCGAATCTAAGCTTATTATCGGGAGGAGCTGCGGCAAATACAGCATATGCTTGCGCGAAGTTAGGACTAAAAACGGCTTTTATTGGAAAATTGGGTAAGAATGATGTGTTTGGGTCTAAAATCCTATCTGATTTTGATATAGTCAATGTAAATACGGATTTAATAAAATATACGGAAACCTATGAAACCGGATCTGCTTTTGTAGCATTGAATCCTCAGGGTGACAGACGAATTTATGCTCACAGTGGTGCTGCTAACTATCTCTCAAGTGAAGATATCCTCGAGTCTGACATAGCTTCGGCGAAGGTTATATTTTTAAGTAGTTTAAAAAATACTGAGCCATTTTCTAAAGCAGCTGAAATTGGGAGAAGTAAGAATATCCCAATAGTACTTAATCCCGGAATGTTGATTATAGAACAAGGTTTTATCAAGATTCGAAACCTTCTGAAAGAAATTGATATTTTAATTATCTCGAAAAGAGAATTTCAACTACTTTTAGATTCCAAAATACGGATACAGGATTTTAAGCCATTACAAAAGCCATCAGAAACTGTTTTTTCACTCGGAATTAAATTACTAATAATTACACTGGGTAAGGATGGGGCTCTAATAATATCACCAGAAAAAATGGAACTAATTCCACCGTTTAAAACCCGCGAAGTTGTGGATACTACAGGTGCAGGAGATGCTTTTTCCGCAGGTTTCATTTATGGATTTGTACAAAACCAAAGTTATAGATTTGAAGATATTAGATATAATGTTCAAATGGGTAATCTTGTTGCGGGTAAATGTATCGAAGAAATGGGTGCCCGAAATGGGATCCCTTTACCCAAAGAATTGAAAATAGACTAATATTGATGTGGAATCATAAAGTTTTTAATTTTTCAATATAATAATTTTTCATCAAGATCAGAATGAACAATTATGCAAGGAAAGAAAAGAATAGCTAAAGTTAGATTTACTTTTTTTCTCTATGAGGTTGCTCTTGT
>JAEOTL010000285.1 GCA_016839845.1 Promethearchaeota archaeon | reverse complement strand
TCTTATTTAAATGTTAATATTAATTTTAAAATTTCACGATCTTGGAATACCATCAGTTTCAAATAAGTTAAGGTTGAAATTAGAGCTGTCTTAGTATTAAAGAAAAAATGTAGTTCCAAAATGTAAAGAGAATTAATTACTTCAAAGTTAAAATAGATAACAAAAAAGTTTTCAAGGATTTTAATATATGAAAAAAAATTAAAAAATAAAAAAGAGGAATTTTTAGATGAGAAAAAAATTGGATTTTCATAAGAAATAAAAACAAAGGTTTCAATACTTCTTACTAATAGAGAGAAAGACAAAATTCATCTTTTTAACTGTGAATTCTTTTGACATTTTGTAATTTTTGTGGGAGTGAAATTCCAAAATTACCGTTTCAATGTAAATATTGTGGTGAGACTTTTTGTACTGATCACCGATTACCTGAAAATCATAACTGCAGCTTTGATTTTAAAAAGGAGCCCTTAGAACCGACTACCAAGGAAACGGTAAGAGTAAAAGTTCCTAAATATAGAAGTGGCAAG
The DNA here is from genome assembly GCA_016839845.1 of Promethearchaeota archaeon. The sequence goes on along the minus strand of JAEOTL010000285.1, from coordinate 6,025 downwards.
AAAAATTACTTAAATGGAACTACTTTATTGTTTTCATTTATAATTATGATGTCAATTCTTGGGTATTTTTTTCCCGATTATTTATGCATTACTTCAAGGACAATGTACCAAAAATATTTTTGGACAATTTTAACATCATTCTTTGTCTTATATGCCGAAACCATACACGAATTTGCGTATTTCATCGTTTTAGTGGTTTTATCTTACAAATACTTAAGATCAATTGAAAAGGAATTTGGGATGTTTGTTGTATTAAAAGCACTTATAGTTACCGCGATATTAACGGGGATTATTAATCTCGGTCTTGACATCGCTTGGCAAGAAAATATAGAATCCATGTATCCTCTTTACCCCAATGATTTAATTTTTTTTGTTACTCCTCCCATCGGATTAGCCTCTGGGACTTTATTAGGGCTGATCACTTTTTATTTTATGAAACACAAGTTCAAAAAAAAATTCAGAATTAAAGATTGGGAGATAAAAGGAATTTATATGCTCTTATTTTTGGTGATTTTTAGTACGATATCCAAAATATTTTCTGCTTTAATTGTGGCTTCTAATTCACTGCTACCTTACCATGAGGTTGAATATTCTGGTATTTTATTTCTATGGGTGCAGTTTGATATTTGGGGATTTGGTGGGGGAATATTTGCCAGTGAAATAAAGAGGGCAGCAAATTCACTTTTCAAATAGGTTTTCATGAATTTTAATATAGTATATTAACGAACCCACAGTAGAAAATAGATTTAAAACATAAAAATGAATAAACTTTAACTTAATAACCGGTAAAAGAGTAATGAGGGAAAATAATAATGCCATTTACTTTGATTTGTTTCTAAAAAACTCTAAACCAAAAAAAAAAAGGATTTAATTTTCTAAATTAGAGACATCTATTCTGCTGGGGGTTGCTCATACACATCTCCCCATACTTCGATATTCCATTCATATCCTTCAACTTTATTATAAAGGGAAGTGATTGACGCAGCATTTACCATAGCCTGAGCAATATCTCCCGGGGCGACTTTTGTGAAGGACATACCCACCATTCCCCCTTTTGAACCTCTATAAGCACCACCAACAGCCGGTTCACCTATTCCAGGTACAAAAGCTTCCGGAGGTCCATCTTTTATTCTTTTTTGGAAAATCTTCGCAACCTCTTCTACTCTATGAGAGGGATACCACCATCTAGCAACAACATACGGCATTTTTTACATCCTCTTTTCTAGTGAATTTCATCCTCAATATTGAGGTGATTTAGTACTATGTTCGAGAGATATAAAAATCTTATTATATCTTAAAGAGGAGATGATTTACCAAATCTTCGAGCTCATTTGAAACATTCTCAGCTAACGTTAAAGCATAATGTTAAGGTAAAGCTATTAGGTCGGGATTGAAAGGGTACAAGACCTTTTCAGTCACAATATATAAAATGGGGCAATTGGGGGTAATTATGCGGCGTAATATGGAAATGATGACGTTGTATACTCCTATACCGGGTTTGAATACAAATTTGAAACCTGGGCTAAGGTTGAGGAGGCGTATGCTGCAATTGGGTAGACCCCACCGGATTATAAATCTGAAGAAAATCAAAAAGTTTTGAATTATATAAATACTTCTCTTTTTTTTCTTTATAAAAAGCATGAGTTCTTAATAACTCTCTAAATAGGAAGCTATCTTGTTCCTAAATGCTCATATCCCTTTGCGAATCGGTGATAATTAAAATGGGAAGAGATTAAGCAACCATGAGATAATGTCCTTAATGGAACGGATGTGCTGAAGCTTATGCGGAGTGTTATAACGCATGGAAGGAGAAATTTCGGAAGCGGGGCGCACACGTCGTGCATTTATATCCTCTTGCTGGTAGGAGAGACGCTGGAGCTGTCTCTGTGGGACATAGGCAGGTATTCTGGCTTCTTTTGCATTTTTCTTTTTCGGCATAATACTCTCAAGATCCCTATTGTGAACTGGATATTTATATGTATTGGTTCCAGACTATGAGCGTGTTATGAACCCCCTTTATTTTGAGATAAAACGAGATGCAAAACGAGAGTTTAAAAAAACAAAAAATATTTTGTTCCCCAACAATGAGTCATAAAAATTGGCCAATAATCATAGGTGCTGCACAATTCGCTCAACCTAAAGAGATTCAAAACCCCTTAGATCCTCTTAATTTGATAGCTAAAGCAAGTAAAGAGGCTTTGGGGGATACTGGAATTAACAACGTGAATGAATTTGTGGACACATTATATTTGGTCTATTTTAGTAGTTGGTCTTATGAGGATGCTCCTAATGAGTTGAGCAAATTACTCAAGATTAATCCTTCATTCAAACATTTTTCATCATCAGGTGGGAACACCTCCCAAAGGCTTCTCAACAAGGCAGCTCTTTCTATTAGTGAAGGAAAGAGCAAAATGATCCTCATTGCGGGGGGAGAAGCTTGGAATTCATTTACTCTTAATAGAAAAGGAAAGTTAGATTTAGGCTGGCCTGAAAAAAAGGATTCAGTCTTTCCAGAGGGAGGAGAATGGAAGATCTTAAATGATTTTGAAAGCAAATACCTCTTAAACACGCCCTCTATTTCTTATGCGCTCTTTGAAACAGCATTAAGGGCTACTTCCGGGAGAAGTCTAGAAGAACACCAACGACATATAGGGAAACTTTATGAACAGTTCAGTAAAGTAGCTGCTAATAATCCATACACATCGGGTGATGAAAAGTTGAGTGCTCAAGAAATTAGTACCCCAACTCCTTCAAATCGAATTATCAATCATCCGTACACAAAATATATGTGTTCTAACCCGTTTGTAGATCTATCAGGAGCGGTCTTGATGACCAGTCAAGAGTATGCGGAAGAGTTAAATATCGAACCCTCTAAGTGGGTCTATCTAATGGGAGGCGCTACACTCCATAATTTATTTGATATAACTCCAAGACCAAACTTACTTACCTCCCCCGCAGTAGAGCACGCTTCACAATTATCATTAGCACAAGCTGGATTAAAATTGGAAGATATTGATATGTTTGATTTCTATAGCTGCTTTCCGTCAATGGTACAAATTATCCGTAACGCATTAAACATCAAGGAAGATGATCCACGCCCGTTTACCATCACCGGAGGAATGTCGTTTTTTGGGGGACCGTGGAATAATTACTCAATGCATCCTGTAGTTACTGCAGTAGATCTTATTCGAAAGGATCCCTCCTTAAAAATTATGGTGGTGGCAAACGGTGGGTATAACACAAAAGAATCTGTAGGAATTTATGGAACACAACCACCAATAAAATCTTGGGGAATGAACGAGGTATCAGCGGCCCAAAAAGAGATTTCAAAAGGAGAACAACTTGATGTTGTTGAAAAGGCCAACGGAATTTTAACTATTGAAGCCTATACAATTACTTATAATAAAGTTGGGAAGCCAACCATGGGGATTATTCTTGGTCATCTTGAAGATGGTTCACGAACTTTGGCCATGTTATTACCTGACTCTAAGACGTTAGAACAGTTAAGTCAACTGGAGTTAGTAGGCAAAAAATTTCATGTCTATCATGATAAAAAAAAGGGTATTAATTACTTGAAGAATGATGTACTGTAATTTTAGACCTATTAAGGGGTATAAAAAATAATAAAGGTAATTTTATAAAAAATAGAACAAAAGTGATAGGTATGGAAAACGAAACAAAAGTGCTATTATCTGGTCTTGAGTTTCCCGAGGGACCAAGGTGGCGAAACGGGAAGTTATTTTTTTCGGATGCTGCTGCAAGAAAGGTAATTACCGTTGACGAAAGCGGTGCCTCAGAGGTTATTGTAGAAATACAAGATTTAACGTCAGGGCTAGGTTTTTTGAAGGATGGAAGATTGCTTATAGTTTCAATGCAAAAGCGTCATCTAATGCGTTTAGATCCGGATGGATTAAAGATTCATGCAGATTTAAGTGAACTTACAGAATTCAACTGCAATGACTGTGTAACTGATGCTTTAGGAAGAACCTATGTGGGAAATTGGGGTTCTAAGACCCCAGGACCACCTTCAGATCCTACTTGTATGATATTGGTCACACCTGAGGGGGATGCGAGAATTGTAGCAGAGGATCTCCTTTTTCCTAATGGGTGTATTGTAACTCCCGATTGTAAAACATTCATAGTAGGAGAATCCGAGGGGGGCCGGCTTACTGCTTTTGATATCGAACCTTCGGGAGATCTCACAAATCGGAGAGTTTGGGCGAAAATTGATAACTGTTCACCAGATGGGATCTGCCTTGATGAAGAAGGAGCTATTTGGGTGGCAAATCCAGCCAATGCGGAAGTTTTACGCGTTTTAGAAGGAGGTGAAATCACTTCGACCATAAAAGTGAAAGACACGAATGTTTATGCGTGTTGCTTGGGTGGAGAGGATGGAAAAACTCTATTTCTTCTCACGAATCAACTCTTCTTCGGTAAAAGCGCAAGTGGGAGAATTGAGTTTGTAAAAGTAGACGTTCCTGGTGTTGAGATTCCATAGAATCTATTCTAACGGTATACGAAAGAATAAATAAGTATATATCCTTTAGAAAGGTAAGATTCTTCAACGCAAAGGTGTATTTATTTAGCAAATTTCTGTAGTGCTTGTGGGAAAGCAGTAAAGCCCGAGTGGAATGTCTGCCCCTATTGTTCCTTTCCGCTGGTGCATTATGAAAAGAAGATGGGGAGACTGGAGTCTTCTCAAAGCACTTTCCTTCAGTCAACCGATTTAAGTGAATCTAAAGAGTCTATTTCAACCCCTCGAAAAAAAGAATCAAAGAGAGGAATCTCAAAAAAGCAGAAAAAAGCCATAATCATAGGGAGCATCGTTATAGCTGCTGCAATTGTGATTCCTATTATCTCCTTTTCAGTGTACTTTTATGCGTTTCCTCGAAGAACTTTTCAGTTTTATGTAAATCATGGAACAGTATCCAGGTCACTAACCGTAACGACTACACGGGCAAATTTAGATAATTATATTAATGCGGACCATCCTCATCATTCATACCCTGATTCTAATTATTCGGCATCGGTTATCGAATCCTACTGTACTCCAAATGATCAAGAGTTAATGGACATTGCATCCCAGATCCGTTCCAAATGTCTGAATCCCAATGATTTAGAGGAGGTAATTGATGCGTTATTAAGCTTTACACAAGCAATAGGATATAAGTCAGAATTAAATGATTTAGCCAAATATCCTTTCGAAACCATCTTCCGTCAAGGAGATTGTGAAGATCTGTCAGTACTATTTGGTTCCCTGGCGGTTGCTATGGGTTATAATGCAGTTCTTCTATTGATTGACGTCTATGATGAAGTAGATGAGGAATGGGGCGGACATGCGTGCATCGGCGTAATCTTGAGTCCTGGCCCCGTAAGTACATGGCATTTTGACGTTAATGGCTCTGAATATTATATTTGTGAAACTACAGCTCAAGGATGGTTAATTGGGGAGTTGCCGACCTCATTACCAGAATATTTTTTGATGGACGGATATGCGTTTATTTATTGACCTTGGCATTTGAGAATTTTTTCTTTTTATATAGGATTAGCAGTCCAATGGTAGTCATCGTTAAAATTAATGCAAATAAGCCCCCAAAGGCAATACTATCACTCACATTGATGGTTAATGTAGATATTGTTTGACCAGCTGATTTTATTTCTTCTCTAATTAATATTCCCTGATCGTTATACTGAAGTATTGCTTGATCATTATTAATGTCAATCGTAATTGTATTTTCCACTACACTTGCAGACCAGAGTGTATACGTATCAATGTATCCTTTGATAATGCTAATATTAACCGGATCATTTGGCATTAAGTAAAAACCTCCATATCCGTTGGTTAACAATTTCTCCATATTTGGATCATATCGGAAGTATTGTTCTGATTTGTTATAGGACAAGCAGGTTTGGTTAGCAAATTCTATAGAATCCACTAGTAATGCTTCATAAAGGTTGGTATCTGGATTTAGTTTGCTTACAGATATATTTACAACCAAGAGGGGTGGGTTGGTAGCAAATTGAT
>JAEOTL010000105.1 GCA_016839845.1 Promethearchaeota archaeon | reverse complement strand
TTAGCATTGATTTTAGGGATTCCTGCATTGTTTTTCTACTGTGGGTTCATTGGTTTGTTGGTCACAATCGGATTCTGGAGTTTTACAAGTATTAGAAAAGTGGATATGGATTCTGAGAAAGAACTTGAACGGATAAATGGCAAAATCGAAGAAATAACTCTTTAATTTTTTTTTTAAATTTTTTATTCTAAAAACAAATAAACGGAAAAATCATGGAGCAAATTGCGAATAACACGACTTTTAAAAGTTACATGATATTTTGGGTCGGGCAACTATTTTCAATGCTTGGTTCTTCGGTCGTTGTTTTCGTTATCACATTTTGGATAGCAGATGTGTATGGAGATCCTGTAATCTCTGCGTTTGCGTATTTTCTACATCTCTTGATAATGACAATAGTCATGCCGATTGCTGGGGTTATCACTGACAGAATAAATCGAAAACATCTAATAATTCTTGTCGATTCATTACAAGCAGCTGCAACATTGATGCTCATCTTGTTTTTCCAATTTGGAATAACAAATTTTTGGGTTATTTACATGTTCATCAGCATACGGGCATTTTTCCAAGCATTTCACGTTCCCGCAGTAAATGCAATTGTCCCGATGATGGTTCCTAAGGAAAAGTTGTCCCGTGTTAATGGAATATCATATCTCTTTTCAGGAGTACTTCAAATCTTATCACCTTTTCTTGCAGCAGTCTTATTAATTATTTTCTCACCGTATATGATATTCTGGATTGACATAATAACATTCTTTATTGCCCTAGTTCCATTAGTTTTGATCATAGTCCCATCCATTTCGAAAGTTAATCACTCAAACAAAGCTGTAAAAAAGAGTTCATTCATACAAGAATTTAAAATGGGGCTTAAGACACTTAAATTTATACCTGGTTTAATAATTATAATGCTATTAGCTATGGTTTTAAACTTTTTAATAACCCCCGCACAGTCACTCTTGGCGCTATTTATAATCAATGTTCATAATGGAGGTTCTGGTCATATTGCTTTAGTACAAATGATTTTCACTGGCGGAATGATTTCTGGGGCAATTTTTACATCTATTAAAAAGAAATGGAATAACAAAATACGAGTTATTTTTATCACAATTGCTGCTGCAATGGGAGGTTATTTAATATTGTCATTGGCACCATCTGGTTTCTATTTCATCTTGGGATTAGGTGGATTAGTTTTAGGTTTTAATTTACCAATAGCAAATTCTCTGTATCTAACATTCGTACAATCATCAGTCCCCGTAGATAAACAGGGAAGAGTTACATCACTCACACATACATTAGTTTCAGTTATAAATCCGTTAGGTACATTAATCTCTGGACCTTTAGCACTTTTATTAGGCATGCCAATGTTATTTTTCTTCTGTTCTTTAATTGGGATATTTGTTGTAATTAGTTTTTGGTGCTTTACAAGTATAAGAAAAGTCGATATTGATTCTGAAAAAGAAATTGAACGAATAAATGGGGAAATTGAAAAATTAAATGGTTAATCTAAGAGATGAAAAAAATATGGTAGAATTAGTGAATAATAGTACATTTAGAAGTTACCTTGTTTTTTGGGCGGGGCAATTAGCCTCAGTATTAGGTTCATCAATTACACAATTTGCAATTATATGGTGGATAACTGAAACTACTGGCAGCACAATTTTGCTTTCAATTGCGAGTTTTTTAAATGTTTTACCAATGACAATCGTAATATCTGTTGCTGGGGTGTTAATTGATAGATGGGATCGTAAAAAAATTATATTAGTGGCAGATTCATCCCTAGCAGGCGTTATGGTTATAATTATTCTTTTATTTAGTTTTAACTTAGCCAATCCTATTCTGATTATCGCACTTAACGGAGTGCTCGGATTTTTTCAAGGATTCCATATACCTACCGTAGGTGCGATTGTTCCCACCATGGTTCCGAAAGAAAAATTAAGTCGGATGAATGGGGTAAATTTCTTCTTCACCAGTTTCATGCAAATTATTGGTCCAATTTTAGGTGCAACTTTTTTATCATTCCTGCCTATCAACGTTATACTTTGGGTTGATCCATTAACATTTGCTATTGCTCTCATTCCTCTCCTACTTGCCAAAATACCGCGAGTCAAAAAAGAAGAAGAGGAAGGTAAAAAGCGATCGTTTCTGAAAGATTTTAAGGAAGGATATCGCACCCTCAAATTAATTCCAACTGTGTTTATGATGCTCTTAATTTCGATGTTCATTAACTTTTTATTAAGACCATGGGGTATTTTACTGCCTTATTTTATAAAATTTGATCATGACGGAACCGCAGCACATTTAGCTCTAATATTTGCATTTATGAATGGGGGAATGCTTTTGGGGGCATTAATTTCTTCAATAAAAAAGAATTGGAAGCATAGCACCTTCATCTACTTTTTAGGTGAACTCCTCTTAATGATATCCTATGGGATAATTGCCATTTCTCCATATAGAAATTTCATACTCATGAGTATTGCGGCTGCTATTTTTGGTTTGATTGTTCCTATAATAAATACAATTTATTTAACTATCATGCAACTAAAAGTACCGTCAGATAAAATGGGGCGAATATCCTCTATCGATTGGGCAATCTCGTCAGCTATCTCCCCAATTGGAGCGATAATTGTAGGACCATTAGCAGAGCTGTTCGGAGTTCCTAATTTATTTCTTTACTTTTCGATTACTGGTGTTATTATTACTCTTATCCTGTGGTGGATTGCTGCGAGGAGAGAAAATAATCATGCAATCAACAATGAGTAGTTTGAAAAACATTTGATAACATTCAAATCCTAACTAATATTTTGTCATAAAACTTAACATAATAATGAGTTAATCCTAAGTGGAAGAGATAGCATCTCAAGAAACATTGAAAAGTTATATGCTTTTTTTTGTGGGGCAGTTATTTTCATTATTGGGATCGTTAGTTATTTTTTTTGTAATTTTTGTGTGGATTAATGATGTGACGGGAAGTCCCGTAATGCTTTCAATTGCGAATTTTATATTTTTAATCCCTACATTAATCGTCTTTCCTTTCGCAGGGGTTATTTCAGACAGGTATGATCGGAAAAAAATTATATTAGTTACTGATTCATTGCTCGCGTTATTTACCACTATAATGGCATTCTTTTTCATTTTCGAATTTACGATTCTTTGGGTTATTTTTCTCTTGCTAGGGCTTCGAAGTGTGTGTCAAGGATTTCATATGCCTACAATAAGCGCTATCATTCCTTCCATGATTCCTAGGGATAAATTGAGTAGAATCAATGGTGTTCGGTATTTATTTCTTGGAATTGTTCAATTTGTTGGGCCTGCCGTTGGTGCTACATTATTATTCTTTATTCCCATAAAATTTATTTTATGGATAGATGTAATAACTTTCTTTATCGCGTTACCTCCTCTTATAAAACTCAAAGCACCTAGAATACGGAGTAAAATTAAAAGTGAAGGGAGGAATTCCTTTGGAAGAGAAATTAAGGAAGGTTTATCAATTATAAAAACCATACCCGGTCTCTTGGTGATTATGTTACTTGCTATGTTATTAATGTTATTATCTCAACCATCAATGACGTTAGCACCCTTTTTTATAAAAAATATACACGGTGGAAATAATTTTACCTTAGCTCTAAATAATATGATCCTTCAAGGAGGAATGATTGTAGGGTCGGTGGTTGTATCCATTAAAAAACATTGGAAGAATAAAATACAGATAATTTTTATGGGAATAATGCTTACTAATATAGGTTATCTGTTATATGCTCTTGCTCCAATAGGGGTGTTTATAATGATTCAAATAGGTTTGTTAATTATGGGGCTCATCATGCCGATAATAAACAATATTGTTATGACAGTTATTCAGACCACCGTTCCACTTGATAAAATGGGACGAGTATCCTCAACTCTCAACCTATTGATGATGGTAGCGACACCACTAGGGGCGATTGTCGCCGGACCTTTGAGTGAACTGTTAGGAGTAGCTCCATTATATTTTATATGCGCATTAGCCAGTATAATAGTCACCATTATACCTTACTTGTCAAAGGGAATTCGTAGTATTGATTATGATGCCCCAATAATAGGTTCGTAAAAATGATAATAATGATTTAAAAAAAGATGAATGAAAAATAATTAGGGAAAAAAAATATACGCTTATTTGTTTTTATAAAAATTTAACCAAGTATTTACAGTCATACTTTTGCGTCCTTCATCAGGTTCCCCAAAGATATCTGGAACCTCAATTTTGCCTACATCAACATTGTCTCTAATCGCATCATTAATAATAGTTCTAAGATCCTTATAGAAGGAAATATGTCTATCCAAAGAATTCGCACCTTTCATTATCGGTCCGTGTCCAGGGATGTATATGTCCGCATTAATCTCTCGCATTTGCTCCAATGCTTTAATTAACAGTTCAGGATTACAGCTCGGGTCTCCCGCATAAGGAAAAGTATTTTCAAAAATTAAATCTCCTGCGAAGACTATTTTCTCGTGTGGAAAGGAAATAAAACTAGAACCCGCTGTATGGCCACCTGTGTGAAATATTTCGATACGTAAATCATCATCTTGAATGGTAAGTGTATTTTTAAATAGGAGGTTGGGAACAATATACTCAACACCTTCACCGAGTGGGCCTTCAGCTTCTAATCCTTTTATAAATCCTGCATATCGAGACTTAGTCTCGTCATTTACCATTATTTTTGATGTTATTTCACTACTCAAAACGCAAATATCTCTAAATGCTTTAATTCCAAAAATATGGTCTCCATGATAATGAGTTATTATCAAGAATTTTACAGGTACCCCAAATTTTTGTTCGAGATTTTTGCGCATGATTTCGGCAGTTTTAACATACATGGTACTGTCAATAGCTATACAAAAATTTCTTAACGCAATCCCCCCAGCGTTTCCGCGACCTTCTCCAGTGGTATTGGCGACTGTCAGGGAGGAGATTTCTTCTAATTCATATGTTATGCTCATAATAAATTCACGATTAAAATATTAAATTCGAGATATGAATATGTTCTCTATTTATTTATGTTTCTTTAATATTTTTCTCTTTTTTGACCCATTCGATTATATTTTTACTCTCTTTGGGGAATAATACATGCAATACACCAAATGCTGTATTTATCACGTCAAGATTATCCTCAGAGAGGACACATCTCTCAAGAGTTTGAAAGACACCATCACTTTTCAGATTTAAAACTTTGAAGGCGAGAATGCTATTCATCCGTATTTCCACTTTCTCACTGGTTTCAATTAAGAAAGTTAATAATTCTAAAGCCTCTTTATCGTCCATTTGTCTTGTAGTAACAAAATCATAAATCTTTGCTACAGTTAAGTCCTTTTCTATAAAATCAAGTGCATCTTGGTAGATAACTTGAGACTTGTTTATTTTTTCTCCTAAATCAGAAGTAGTTTTTAAATCAAAAGGACATTTATGATTCTCAGGTAAACGATGGATATCGCAGAATAGCATACCACAATAAGTACATCTATATGGTATTACATCAACATCCTTATTACAAAAATAACAAGATGGCAAATTTTATAATAATTTTAATGTATTATTATTTTTATTTCCACTTCTATGAATTTATTGTCTAAAATATATAAGGAATTAAGAAATTAAAGGCCATGTACAGCCCTATACCATTAATGATAATCCCGAAAATCCCAAAAATACTCCCCGCTTTCTCAACATCGTTATAAGGTTCAAATCTTTCTGCTTTTGAGCTATTCACTTTAGAAAATATCCCCATGATTAACCCTCCAACTCGTAAAAGAACCATTGTAATAATCACTACTATCCGTGCTCCCATATAAGGCCAAGAGTAAAACCTTAAAGAATTATAACCAATAATTAAAGATACTATACCTACTCCAATAGAAATTAAAGCTAATGCTAGGCACATTTTTGAATACTTCCCGGTAGCACCCTCTGGTAAATCACCCTGCGGTCTAACGGGAGCATACTGAATTTTTTGGGTTGCTTCAGGTTGAAGGGTTTCTTCATTGTAATAATTTGCTTTGGGAGTGGTTATTATTTCAGCACCACAATTAGAGCAATATTTTTGACCTGTTTCTTGTATTTCTTCACCACAACTTGAACAATACATTTATTTTCCCACTTGAATTTATAAATCAATATTGTACTTTGGATAAGCTCTTTATAATAAATTGCTTGCTTTTTAAATTTTCTCAATTTTGTCTAAACAGACATTTATGGTTTTTAAGTAAAATAAGGATTTTTTATCCTACTTTACATATACATTGGGACAGTAAAAATCGAATAGGGCCCGATAAAAGATAAGAAAAGACCTATCCCATTTATGATGATTCCAAAAATCGAGAAGATACTTCCAGCTCTCTCAACATCATTAAAGGGTTCGAATATTTCTGCTTTTGAACTGTTAATTTTGGAAAATACACCCATTATCAATCCTCCTATCCTCATAAACAAAAGTACAATCAGCAGAACTACCCTTCTTCCTATATTATAATACGGATACATGAAGAACATCATAGAATTATACCCAATTACTAAGGAAACAACCCCAATAACGATAGAGGTTATGGCTAGGCCAAGGCATAACTTTGAAAATTTCCCAGGTGCTCCTCTCTGGATTTGTCTAACAGGAGCATACTGCGGTTTAACAGGAGTGTATTGGGGTCTAACCGGGGCGTATTGAACTTTTGGGGGTCCCGCAGGTTGAACGGGCTCAGTTTTATAGCTTGTTGGTTTAACCGAGGTAAAAACTTCCATTCCACAATTATGGCAAAATTTTTGACTCGCCACTTGTAATTCTACACCACAATTCGAGCAAAACATTCTTTTTCCCTTTTGAAATCTGTAATTCATATTGAACTAGGATCAGTTAATAATATTGAATATCTTGCTATATAAACTTTCTCTCTCAATTTACAATATGTATTGAAAATCAATTATGTATAGTTATCTTAGGGGATACTATTGCTGTAGAGAATTCTATTTGAGGTCTTCTACAAGATATGTTCAAATCTATCAATAATGTCATTTTGAATTTGTGGTCCAAGATCTGTAAAAGTAGCATTGTATCCCCCAACTTTAACTATTAAATCACTGTATTCTTCAGGATGGAGTTGGGCATCTCTCAAGGTATCAGTTGATACTACAGTTGGTTGTAATTGCATCCCTCCTGAAGAAAAGTATCCTTTAAGTAGATCCACTAGTTTTTCAACCTTTTCCTTATTCGAAAGATTTTGGGGGTTAATTCTAACGTTAACAGCAACCCCATTAAGAGCGGAAGAATAATTTAATTTAGCTACTGAATTAAGAGCTGCGGTAATTCCATTTTGTTCGCTTCCATTAACGGGAGAGAGACTGTTTGATAGTGGTTGTAATGCTTTCCTACCATTAGCAGAAGCTCGAGTAAAAAAGCCCTCGATAACATGGATTCCCATGGAATATGCCCCCGGATTATATTGACCATTTCTGGCGCATGTATGATTCCTTACTTCAGTACAGAATGAGTCCCATACCTTACCAGCAAGATCATCAATCTCTTTTTTATCATTTCCCCATTTTTCGTATTGATGAAATAATTTTTGTTGTAGTTTCTCTTGTCCTTCAAAATTAGAGTTTAATATTTGAACCAATTCAGCTAAAGGAATTACTTCTTCTTTATAAACAGCTTTTTGGATATTAAAAAGTGAATCTATTAAGGTGGCAAACCCATATGCCGTAATAGAGGAAAAATTATATATAGCTCCACCAGCAGTATAATCACGCCCCTTTTCAATGCAACCATCAATAAGGGCAGACACAAACGGCTGCTGGAAATATCTAGTTGTTTCTTCGTCCCCAATTAGCGCAATTTTAACCGATTTTTCAATGTTATAATGTAATTGCTGTAAAAATGCCTCATAAAATGCCTTAAATGTTAAAAAGTTAGATGGATCCCCTGTTTCTAACCCGCTTGTTTGTTGAGTTAAGTTGCAATAACCATTATTTAATGTAAGCTCTAATATTCCTGGTAAATTTATAAACATTCGTCCTGTGGCGGCATACGTATTTCCTTGACTTGTAGGCTCGACACATCCTATTATTGCATAATTTCTAGCATCCTCCAAATTATATCCCGCGTGGTTCATAGCGGGGATAATAATTTCATCATTGAAAAAAGCGATTCCTGATGTTTTTTGAAAAACACTTAAGGCCGCCACTAAAAACTCAGCAGGTGTGTTATTATGAATTCTTATTGAGAGATCTGTTGTGAGTGCTTTAATATTTCTATACGCTTCGAGAAATAGGTATGATAATTCATTGGTAGCATCATTGCCATCCTTATCAACTCCTGATATCGTTATCGTTTGCGTATTCTGCCCTAGTGCGTTTGCTACTGAAGTATAGTCAGTAGGAAGCAATGTGACATTCCAAGTTAGCTTTAGGTTTAACTCTTCAATGAGTTCTAAAGCAAAGTCTTTGGTAATCTTTTTGTTTTTTATATCAGCTAGATAAAATGGCCAAAGAATTTGATCCAATCTTCCTAATGCGACAACGCTTCTCTGATAAATGACATTAATTATATTTTGGGTAAAATGTATGAGCTGGATTGCCTCATAAAAAGTATCAGCAGGTTCTTCGGATAATTTTTTCATTATTTCCCCTATGATATTGAGTTCCTTCTTCCTTTCTTTATCTTTCTCCTCAATTGCTAAACTAAACGCAAGCTCGGAATATCTTTTTGAAAATTCGATTGCAGTCGTATAATAGAGTTTTACTGCTGTATAAAAGTTAAATTTTTCAATATATTCTGGATCATCTCTATTCAATTTTGATTGAAATGATTCTGCTTCTTGTATTATACCCGTGTAGCCTAATCTCAAAAGCTTCTCATATCCAATACATATATGTCCTTCATTAGTTCCATTTACTATGCCAATATTAGGAGCTGTTGAAGCTATTCTGTCTAATCCTGTAACAAGTTTTTCATCATAAATCCTTTGGGGAATAATATCACTATATAATGCTTTTCCTTTCCAATATGGAAGTAAATCCAGTAACTCGTCAATTTCATTTTCTTCCATTTGAAAGGGTTGTACCTTCCTTCTGGCATATTTCTTAATATTCTTGCGTTTACTTAATGTGCCATCATACGAGTACAAATCAAGATTAACTTTCTCACCTAGATTTTTACTTGTTTCATTACCAACAAGGAGCTCATCCTCTCTAATGAAAATAGTCATATTTTTTAAAGTGTGAGCAATTGCCTTTGCTCTCTTTAGAATTTCTGGATCATCAGGATATTTTTTATAGATCTCTGTGAAGTACCTCGAGCGTTCAATACACAACTCGTACTTACTTGACAAAAGATTTGCTTTTAATCGTGAAGTTCGTCTAGGATGGTTATAAGCTTTCAAATGGTCCCTATAAAGTTGTAAATTCTGATTAATTATATTCTATTAAGCTAAATTAAATAATTCTAAAAAATACTCGCAAATAGAAGATCACAAATGGGAACATTATTAATAGATAAAGGGAGGCACTATTTTTGTAAATCTTGGATAAGTAATTAACTAAACTTCTGATGTAAAAGAGGATAACTCCGATTAAGAAAATGAAAAGGATTTGAGAAATTGCTCCTCCTAAAATCGGAAATGGGGAGAGCGGTACAAACCCCAAAAATATTATTACCGAGAGTGGACGAATAATCAAGAGGATCATCGCGTGCCGACCTTTCATTTCTCTTAGATATAGAAAATCCATGATTCCCGATCCTAATCCTAGGACGATATATGGCAGTGTAGAAAGATTGAAAAAAGGAATTGTAAAACTTATTGTTAGCTTATTATTTAGATTATATAGCAGAAGAAAAAAGATAGCTGGGATTATAATTATTGAGAGTGTATACAAAAAAAGTAATGAGTCATTTTTAATCCAATTTTTCCATTCCTCTTTCCAGTTCGAATGTAGTTCACTTGGGAAGAACAGCATAATAACTGAAGACAAGATCGGGAAAAAGATAAAATATCCATATAATAATGACCGGTTTAGAGTGAAAAAGATAAAGCCTGTGACAATGAGTGCTCCAAAATAACCTGAAGTACGATATATTATCATTTTTTTGTATTTTTCCTTTCCTTCCCGTGATAAGTCTATATCTTTTTTAATCGGTAGATTGTCCCAATAGGGTTTAATTTTAAACTTTAGTACTAGTGAACTTAATCCAATAAAGAGTATTATTGCAAAAGCGATTGTAAGGTTTTCAGCGGTAGAACTTGAAGGATAATTAAATGTAAAAAGACTGACAGAATTAATTTCACTATCAAGATTGGTTAGATCGATAGAATGATTGTAGTAAAAATGTTTAAACCAAGTGATCGCATATTTTAAAGACGTGGGATCCAATTCGTTTCCTTCATGGCCCAAACCAGGTCTTTCCTTCAAATCTATATCAGTACGGTTCGTTCCATTAACAAGATTATAGAAATCATTAGTTTCACTTGGAAGAATTATTTTATCAGATAAACCCTGCAATAACAGTAGATTTTTTGTATTAGTGGCATTGGCAAGATCAAATGCATCTTGAATATCACTAATGCTTGAGACGGCAATTGTTGTACCAATTAGATTTTGAAGTGGAATTCTATTACTTAAACCATCGAGCGATGCTAGTGGGTGATAAAGTACAGAAGCATAAATTCTATCTTCCAAAGCTTGCAGAATGGCCCCTATTCCTCCTCCATATGAAAAACCTATAATCCCTATATGGGTGGTATTAGCATAGTGATAATTTGCATCGATAAAATCTATTACTTCTATCATATCTTGAGGTTCTTTATTTAAAAATCCACTGGGACTTCCTGATTCCCCATGACCTCGTTGGTCTAGCGAAAAAACAGCATAACCATGCTTAACGTATTGAAAAATAATATTTACTTTATGCTCTTTTCTCCCATTTATACCATGAAGAAACAAGATTGTTGGAATTGAGTTCGTGTCGTTATCTTTTAAATCGTTATCAATGTAAACCAACCCCTGAATTAATACACCATCCTGCATCTTTATTGAAATAGTCTCCATATTAATGTCTTGACTAGATAAGTAATTCAGTTTTTGCTCTCTTAATGTGAGCGCAATAGGAATGGAGATAATTGCTAGTAGTAAGCTTAAACTTATCAGGAAAATACCAATATACTTAATTGGAAGTGTTTTAGGAATATTATTCCTAAATCTATCGATTATATCCATATATATTATTAAAACAGTTGGAGTATTATAAAAACAAACCCCTTTTTAGCTATTAACCAAGTTTTTATAACCGTAAGTGTATATTTAGAAAATATAACCAATTTATAACGAAGAAAAATAACTATGTCTAAGGAAATTTGTTCTGAATGTTCAAATCAAGCGGTTTCCCATTGTGCGATATGTGGAAAACCATTATGTCAAGATCATATTATGCATGGTTCGTCCAAAAGAACAAATGCTCCAGCTGTTAATTGTTCTAATTGTCAGAAGAACTTCCCGCGTAAGATGAAAAAATTTAGTATAATTATGGCAGGAGTGCTCATTGTTGCTTCCATATTTCTGGTAATTTTTTTGAGCACAATTATTCCTTTTGGTTTTTAATGGATTTTGATTAGTTTAAGGGGGGATCATGTTATGGAAAGTAAGAAAGTTTCTGATTCTAAAGTTGAAATTGCGCAGGTAATGATGCCTGAACACTCTAATGCAGCCGGAAATGTCCACGGCGGGTATATTTTAAAATTAGTAGATCAAGCAGGGGCGATAGTTGCTTCTCGTCATACCCATACTAATATTGTAACAGCTTCTTTAGACAAGATGGATTTTATCTCACCTGTGTATGTTGGGAATTTAGTTTTTGCGAAAGCGTCAATTAATTTTGTATCAAGAACTTCTATGGAGATTGGAGTGAGAGTCGAAGCTGAATGTTTAAGGACAGGTACTCATACTCATGTAGGATCAGCTTATTTAACATTTGTTGCCCTCGATGACGATGATAAACCTACAGAAGTCCCAAGGTTAATCCTGGAGACCCAAGACGAGAAAAGGAGATTTGAAGAAGCTAAAAAAAGACGGGAATTAAGAATGCAACAAAGAAAAACGCAACCACATAGATCTCAGCCTACTATAATAAAGCCCGAGAAGTTAAAGTAACTTACGATTAATCACGCACTGCAAGTACAACCAAGTCTTCTAAACTTCTGATACCTCTTGTTTCATTTTCACCAATAGTTATATAATCATCTTTTTCTAAAACTATCTCACCAGAATCAGATGTGAAAGCACCTTTCCCTTTTAACACTAAAAAAAGTACAACATGAGAACCTTTATGCGGTGGGATCACTAATCCTTTTTTAAGAGAAATTCGCATTACTTTGAAAGACGATGACTTATAAATCGGATCCTTAACAGGCTCATCTACATTGAAATTTTGATTATTATATATATTCTTTGAACTTATTTTACTCACCATTTAGTTTAAGTAAAATCTAAAATAGTGTTTTAAAAACTATTATTTTACAAAATATAACTTTTTATAAGACGAAAAATAAACTATGGTATAATAAGGAGGCAAGTTAAATTGGTCGAAGATAAAAAAACTCCTAAATTAAAGCGTAGAATTTCATTATTTGCACTTACAATTTATGGGGTCGGAAATGTATTAGGTGCGGGGATATATGCATTAATCGGTGAAGTTGTAGGGATAACCGGTAATTTTTCCTGGCTAGCTTTTTTATTGGCATCTGTCACAGGAGCATTAACAGGATTGTCATATGCCGAACTTTCCGCTATGTTCCCAAAAAGTGCTGCTGAGTTTGTGTATACAGAAAAAGCATTCAAAATCCGTCTTTTATCGTTTCTTCTAGGATGGATAATTATATTTTCAGGAATACTCTCAGCAGCTACAGTTGCTCTTGGTTTTGCAGGATATTTAGCCAACTTAATTGGGTTCTCTCCATATTTTCTTGTGGTAGTTTTTGCAGTTATCCTTGTAGTTATCGTAAGCCTTATTAATTTCATTGGTATAAGGGCATCCACATGGACAAATATAGTGTTTACACTAATTGAGGCTTCGGGACTCATCTTAGTTATTATAATTGGTATGCCGTCATTAGGTACGGTCAATTATTTTGTATTACCAATAGGAGGATCTTATGGTGCGATCTTTTCAGCTATCGCTTTAATATTCTTTGCCTATATTGGATTCGAAGACATTGCAAATGTCGCTGAGGAGGTTAAACAACCTGCGAGAAATCTTCCTCGAGCTATAATCTATTCGATAATTATTACAACTGTTTTATATTGTTTAACTGCTCTATCAGTAGTTAGTATTTTACCATATACTGTGATTGCCTCCTCCTCAGCGCCCTTAAGCGATGTTGCCTCAGCAGTATTAGGTCCAATTGGGGGAATAATTATGTCGTTCATAGCTCTCTTCGCAACAGCAAACACTGTTCTAATAATGATGATTGTCACTTCAAGAATGATGTACGGGATGGCGAGAGATAAAGCGTTACCTGCGGGACTAAGTAAAATTTCATCTAAATTTAGAACACCTGCTCTAGCTGTTTTAATAACGATGATTTTAACCTTAATCCCATTGTTTCTTGGGGATATAAAAACTGTCGCTGATGCAACCGTTTTTGGCGTGTTAATTAATTTTTTCTTGGTGAATCTAAGCCTATTAGCTTTACGTAAGAGAAAACCTGAACTTGAACGACCGTTTAAGCTAAAACCAAATATTCGTTGGGTATCAATAATTGCACTTTTAGGATGTATTGTCTGTTTCGGACTGCTTTTTACATTTGATTTATGGACTATAATTATTCAAGGAATTATTATCATATGTGGCGTAGTAATATTCTACGCAATGAAATCAAAAATAGAAACTAAAACTATAAAAAAAGCTAATTAAGCATACTTAAACCAGTTTATCCTAAACTAGAAGACAGACTAAAATCAGCGCTCCCTGGATAAGAAATCAATCTAGATTAAATCATTTTGATTTTTCTTTCATTTTACATTTCCGATGAATTTGATCTTGTAACTCCCACTGTTTTTCTAATTCATCATCAAGATCATCATCTTTATAATCTGCTTTCTTCTTGTTCATTTAGGTATCATTTAATGTAATATCATTTAACTTATCAATAATTCTATATCCTACAATATCGTCTCTTAAATAGATTTTGAATGGAAATTTTAAATCTTTGAACGGGCTTAAAATATTCACTAGTGCATCATGTTCTGGTTTCGAAAAGATTCTCTTAAATTCTTCCCCAACACCCTCAGAAAATTGATATTGTTGAAGAACAAAATTTCCTGAAAATCCCATTTCTGTAAGAAATTTCATAATATTCTCAAAATCATGAATATTCAATAAGTCTGCAATAAAAGTAGTTCGGATTTCAAAATCAATATCCTTCTGGGAGTTTATAAATTCAATCGTGTCTTTTATTCGACCTAGATCTACTTTAGTACGCGTAATTGTCTCTAATTTTTCAGGATCTGGGGGACCTTTTAAATCTAATGCCACTCTATTTACGTACGGCGCGATTTTCTTGATAATATCTGGATTTGAACCATTTGTGTCTATACTTAGGTATTTTCCCACTTTTTGAATTTCTTTACAAATGTCTAACAAATCCTTTTGAAGTGTGGGTTCTCCTCCTGTAATACTGACTCCAGTTACCAACAGGTTAGTAGTGATCATATCAATCAGTTCATTAATCTCGTATTCTCTTCCCACATTTGGTTGTAAGAGATATTTATTATGACAGAAATCGCATTTAAAATTGCACCCTACTGTAAATATTACCATCGCAGACTTATGAGGTATATCCTTTGTCGAGATGTCAATAATTCCTCCGATCTTCATGATACAACGCTAATATTCATTTTTCATTAATTTGGTGACCTGATAAAGTGGTAATACAAACGGTCCAGGAGCCTCCATTTTGAGTGAGGTTAAAGCTGCTGCAAATCTTAACGCTTCTTGGGGGGATTGAGATATTCGGGATCCTATATAACTAATGAAGGCTGTATCTCCCCTCCCGGTTCTTCCAAGAGATTCCTTATTCTTCCACGGATAATTAAACGCGTTATTATTCGTAAATAGTGATATTCCCTTCTTATGAGTTACCAAAATTTCTTCCGGACCAAATAGAAGTAATTCCTTAGCTGCTTTTTCTATAGTCGATTGCTCAGTCAATATTTCTGCTTCCTTTTGGTCCACTTTAAGTATCGTTGCCTTTGAGAGGATTTCTTTTTTCAGATCTGAAGGTATGGAAGAGTAATATACATCTCCTTCACTCCGAAATCTAATAAATCCTTGCATATCTATCCCCAGATTATCAGGATACATTTTTTTAATATATCGCAGGATATTTAAATCAATTTCTCCTGCCATTATCGGTCCTACAACAAAATATCTGGTTTTTATATCAGGGATTTGTTCTTTTTTAAATAATCCCGCAAACCCCAAGGGCTTATAATCTCTGAATTCCATGTTTTTGGAGGAATATATATTTTTTAGTCCTGAGGTCTCGGGAGAGGGATAGGCATAATATTTAATGCCACTACGCTTAAAAACATCTAAAAACGGAAAGTCCTCTTTGTTTAGAAGGGTGACAATAGTAATTTTAAGTCCCATATGACTACCTGCTATTCCCCCGTAGTACACTGCCCCCCCTAAGGATGGATTGCTGATTCCATCGACTTCGATAATATCTTTTGCTAGATGCCCAATAATTACTATATCTGCTGATTCGGTAGTCATTAATATTATAATAAAAAGAAATGAATTAAGAAATTAACTATAATGATTCAAGAAGGAAAAGAAAAAGATAAATTAGCTATTGTTTTTGTAATTTACCTTTAATGTAGCTTTGAAAAATTCGCTCTTTTATACTATGATGATTAAGCTTAGGAATCTGTAATATTTCTTTATTGCTTTTTTCAAAACTTTCAACCAATATACCACTTATGTTTAGTTTTTTAACGTCTCCTCTAATTATTTGTTCATCGATATCATTACTCATTATCATTACATTATCGGAATTGTTTATATTTAAACCTTTCCCATCGAAATTCCCCCTCTTAAAAATCAGTATTTCACTGCTTTTATTCTTATTTTATAATGAAATATATAATACTGATTAAACATTGTTCAATCCCATCTTAAATTCGTCTTGAAATAGTTTATTATCCAGGTAAAAAACCGACTTATTTTCAAATTTTGTTTTTGACAATGAGAAAGATGTTGTTACAGACATTTAAACAGAATAAGATTTAGATCAAAGATTTTTTAAGTCTTTTTTAATTCTCATTTACAATTTAGTAACCAATATTTTAATTAGGTATAGGATAAAAATGATTTTTGAAGATTTAATTTCGTTGCTGAAGAAGAAGGGATTTAAGGATACGATGTTTGTTCTCACGCAAAATGGGAATTCGTTAGATAAGCATACCTTTTATAACGAATTAAACAAGTTCTCATACTATAATTCGTTTTTTAGAGTAAAAGATGAGTTAATCAAAAAAGGGCTTATTGAAATTGAGCATCACAACAAAGCTAAGAATATAAAACTAACTGATAAGGGTTTAAAAGTATATACTAAATTAAATGAAATTAATAATTTAGTAAAATAATAAACCCTATTTTATTATTTTATTTTTAAGCTCAAAAGAAAAGGGAAGAAACTTTGATTTTAAAAAACCTAGTTGTAGGATTCTATATAACCAATGCCTATATTTTCGGATCCTCAGAAACAAGAGAAGTTGTTGTTATCGATCCCGGTAGTGAACCAAAAAGAATTATTAAAACCATTGAAGAATTGAACACAAAACCAATTGCTGTGTTAATAACTCATGGACATGGAGATCATACAGGTGGGGTAGATGTTGTAGCAAGCTATTTTGATATTCCTATAATGTTTCATAAAAGAGCTAGAAAGTCCCATTTAGGAGCAACAAGAGAGTTGGCCGAAGGAGACATAATTAAGATCGGTGAATTAACATTAAATGTTTTAGAAACCCCGGGACATGCACCTGATTCCTTATGTTATTATTCAAAAGATGTGAAAGAGTATAATGGTAAGAAAATTGATGGAATTATCTTTACAGGAGATTTAATTTTTCGAAGAAGTATTGGGAGATCTGATTTTGGGGGAGGGAATTCAAGACTTTTATTTTCATCTATTCAAAATAAAATAATGTATAATCCCGAAATTTCCGACGATTTCCTAATTTTTTCGGGGCATTCCTACCAAGGATTTCTTACATCTGTAGGTGAAGAAAGAAAATCAAATATGTTTAGAACGGAATTTCTGAAAAAGGAAGATCTTTAAGAAACTACCTTTATTTCAACTTTTATTAGCGTTTAAACAACCAAGTTGAACCTAAATTTTTAAAAACCCTAACTCTATTATATTATTAAAATTACAAGTTACTTTTCAATCCTTAAGGTGTAAGAGAAATTGATCAATCGTGGTGAAGTGAAGGCAATAATTCGACGTTTCGAAGAGAGAGAAGGAATTCGTGGAGTTATTATCTGTGATTCATCTGGGCTTCCAATTGACTCAAATATGGAAATAGAAATAAGTGAGGAAGTTGCTGCGTATGTAACATCACTTATTGGGAAGGGGAAACAAGTCGTTGAGGCACTCAAAGAGGGAGATTTAAGATTTATAAGGTTAGAAACCTCGAAAGGAGAGACTATGGTTGCACTCGAAGAAAATCTGATTTTAATTATCTTAAAATAACCTAATTTCTACTTGATTTTTACTATATTCCTTCTTTATTTATTTGATACATTTAAATTGCTTAAACGATATAATTAAACTATAAAAATATTTACGAGTTATTCTCTACCAATTTTACAATTCATATCTATTCAAATAATTCGATAAGGATTAAATTATGGCTGATAAAAAAGTTCTAGAACAAAAATTAGCGGAACTCATGGATATAGTTCCCGAATGTGAGGGCTTAATAGCCGCTGATTCGAATGGGAAGGTATTAGTTGGTCAAACAATTACTGAATTGGATCATGCTAAAATCGCGAAAGCATGTGCAGTAATCATTAAAGATTCAAACACCTTGGGGAGCGACATTTCCAAAGGTGGATTAAAAACTACAACAATTGAATTAGAAGGCGGATTTGCAGTGTTAGTGGGCTCTGAAAAAAATGTGTTAATTGCCCTGGCGGGTGTTGATGGAAGAAGCTCTCTTGCATTATTAAAAAGAAATTTGATCTCAATATCAACCCTTTAACTTACTTTTATTTTCAGAAAAGGCTGTTTTCAAAAAAAAGTATAATAGATTAAGACTAATCTATTTTTTCGGTTTCTTCTTTTTATCTGCTAATCCTCTTTCTTCTAACAAAGAATCTAAGTCGGTAGTCTTCTTTTGGGCAGGTTCCTCTGGCACTTTTTTCGCTTTCTTTTTTGGTGCCTGTTTTTCTGGAGTTGGCTTTTTCAACTCAGCTACGGGGACATATCTTCCCTTTCTAGGTCTCCTTCGAACTTCTTCCTCCTCTACAGGAGCTTCAATTCTTCTTTTAATTCTTCTAGAGTACAACGCACTTACAACCCACAGTACAACCAAGAAGCCGATCATGATAAACATAAATAATTCAACGATATAATCGAGTATTGGTGGATCATTTACTGAATAAATTAATTGCTCTGAAATTGTAATATTCTCATCAGTTATTATATTCTGTGCGGTAATCGAAAAGGAGAAATCTAATTTATTAATCTCGGGAATACTAATTTCGATGATTATTTTGGTTCTATCGCCGGGATTCATCCAATTAAGTTCGATATAATTAATTTCTACTATATCATATTGGAGGTTACCCGCAATCGATACCGAAATATTATGAAATTTTAATGTTGAATTTCCTGTATTTTGAATTGTAATGGATAATGCAGTTAATCCATTTTTATAAATAAGTACAGCCTTTTTGCTAATCGAAATGGAAAAGTCGTTAATATCATGAATAATATCGATCGACACATTTTTAGAAACACTATTTACGATATCACCATCCCAAGATAATCGTAGCATTAGGTTTCCCTCAAAATCAATACTTAAAGTATCAATAAAAAATGAGGTGAAACCGTTAACGTCAGTTAAGGCAGAATCAATATCAGACCAGGTTCCTGAACCATAATATCGGCAAGTAACATTCTTTCCTGCTAATTCCTCGCCGAATTCAGTTGTTAACAAGGAATTTAAATTAAAGGATTCCCCGTCTCTAATGATACTTCGACTCGTTGATATATTTGTAAACTTGCTATTGAGTTTTAGAGTAAAATTTGCTTTAACCTGTTGATAAGAACTGACATAATTTCTATCAATGATGTTTACTAAAAAGGTTGTTGCATTCGGGAGATATATACACTCGTCTCTATCAAACTCATTAAAGATACTTCGAGAAGTTACCTCGTCACTAATTTTTAATCCTAGCAAATGACCCTCAAAAAGATTATCTTGTTCAATACTTAGCAAGGAGTAATCTGGGGATTCATAGGTTCCGACTTCAGTATTATCGATAAATAACGTTATAAGAACTTTTGCACCGCCCATTCTAATAGGAGCATTAATCCCTTTCCAAGTTTTTGTAATAGGATCATAGGAGGGGATCGTTAAATTAGCATCAAATTCATGGGTATCATCAGGATGACCAGAAAAATTCAAATTGATAGTGTTAGACGTTTGTTCGGCAATAACCCAATCGTCATTGGCATAAGAAACTAATTGTATTTTCATTTTAACATCAAATGGGATGAAGGCATGGGTATTTTTTATGACTGCCTTAAAGTTTACAATCTCGTCCGGATTTAAGATATTTTCACTTTGAAGAAAGGATTCTATTAAAATTGATAAATCCTGCCCTCCCAAATTATAAATAAATTCCTGGTTTACGTCAGAGTTATTTATTGGATAAAAATTTGGTGTTGGAAGCCCAGTTGTCTCATTGATGGAACCGATTAATAATGAATAATTCTGAAATACTTTATTGTTTAATTCTCCGATGAGAACGTTTTTTTGTAAGTTTGGTAAATATGTTAGATTATCTAATTGTACATCATATGTATCTATATAGACCGTTAATTTTTTACACCCTATTGCTGACCCGTTAAACCAAAGGAATCCCAAGGAATACTTCCCAAATACCGTAAGATCTTTCGTCAATTCTAATATCGTAGCATTATCAAAATCAAACGATAAGACTAATCCGTCAATAACTCCCGAGGAGTCTATTAACTCTCCTCCTAGAAATCTTGTTCCATTAGGATAAAATAGAGTTGAGTTTGAAGTACCCCCAAAGGGAGCATTCGATTGATGATCTTGGATATTAACTTTTACAGTAACGTTATCTCCATACATAAACCCATCAGTCTCCCAAAGAGTTCCGTTGTAATCAATATAGCTATGCATACTATGAATAAAGTTATAACTTGTTAAATTTAGAGTGTAAATTCCATTCAAGCTAGAATAACTTTTATTAATCGTTAACTTAAGCTTATTCGGTTTCTCAGTTAGTAATGATTCTCCATCTAATTTCCATAAAAATTCCTCATCGTTCGGATTAGTTAAATTATGGGCATTCATATAATCAGGATAAATATACCAGAACTCAAAGAAGTTCCAATTATTAAACTTAGGATCATTGTTATCATGATTGTAAGTTAAAATCCATTCAGGGTCTTCATCATATGACGCGATGTAATTAGCAGAAGCGCTATCAACCCAGTACGCATTTATATTATAGGTCGCATTAAACTCAAATCCGTTGATAATACTTTTATTCCACTGAAGGTAAACTTCAAATTCATTAGCAGGAGTATCTTCGATAGGACTTATAAAACTATTGTCCCATCGGCCTAAACCCCATGTTAAATAAGAGCTCTCGTTATAGGGAGATGATGAAATCTCTACGTTTTCGATGGTCATATTTTGAATACGTAGAGTATTGTTATTATTGAAAGTAAAATCAGAGGGCATATACCCTCGAGTAACATTTAATTTGAACGAGCTCGCGTCTAGTTGTCCTGAGACATACGGCCAATTATCTGTATCAACTGTCTTTCGAGCAATATCCCAACTACTTCCATCATTAGTAGTGGTTTTTAATTGATGCTCAGTTTGACCATCATCACCATAATCAAAGAATGGGAGGGAAACCAAACTGTAGACTTCCTTGGAATTCGTAGATTTTATCACAACAAAATAATTCGAAAGATTTAATCTTCCAGTGTTTATTGTGTTAAACTCAAAATATGATAATGTATCGCTGGTATAACTCATAAGTTTTGAATCAATCATTTCACTATAATCTGGTCCTAACATAATATTTCGTAAATTAGCGTTTGTTCGGACAACCGTAGCATTTGAGCGATATAATGTTATATTTAATTGAGATGTTGCCGCTTCGGCTTGATCTAATGTTCTTATCCACGCATAAAATCCATTAACTGCAGATTCTTCACCTTTTAAATCAAATTCAAGAGCAACATACTCTTGATCTGTAATAGGTAGGTCGAACGCATAAGTAGACTGCAAATCATATTCATGTAATCTTCCCGTGAAAGGAGTATTATCCTCTCTATCAAAGATAAATTGAATATAACAAGTGTTTGATAAATCAATGAGATCTAAATTTTCATTTATCACATGTGTTTTTATCTCCTGTCTGCCAAAACTACTGTTAATCGGGAGACCAGTTATAATTTCTTTCCATGTAGATTGAGAATAATCTCTCATATTTACTGTTAGGTTTGCATCAAGACTTAATCTAAATACCAGAGATGTTATTAACCCTAATATTTTTGATCGATTAAATTCAACATTACCATTCATTACGACGGATGTATACGTCGTGTCATTGAAATTTGCATCTATAGTAAAATTCAATAATCCTTGCGTAGCATTCAACAGAATATATGTGGAGTTAGAGTCATCATACAAGTCTGCAAAACCTCCACTTAACTTATTACCATTATTATACGTTATACCAGAAAATCCTGTATTATAATCAAAAGAGATAAAATCTGCGGCGTAAAGCGCATCGTCGTCTTCAATAACGTAATCTGTAGTATAATTATTTTGAAAAGTGAAATTAAAATCCCCATATGTGAGAAACATATCATCAGTGACTATTGAAGGAATCGCAAAAAACTCCTGATTGCTATTCAAATTCTCGGATTCATTACTCACATAAATTCTTACATCCTGGTTAGTACCAGTTCCCGTTATATCATCATTTACGTTGAGATCAGAGGTGAATAGTAATTCATCCATTACTGTTTCATTAATTTCGTTAGTCTTAGTAAGAGATGATTGGTTAAAAAAAGTAACGTTAGATGCTAGGACTAATGAAATAAAAATGATGACAATAGCAGCTCTTCTTATCTCTTTCTTTTGTCGAATCAAGAAAATAACCGTAAAACCTAATTTTTGATTATAAAATCATTTAAAAGTATTAAAATTTCCTAAATTTTTTAACTTTATCAGTTAGATTAACAATATGACAAAATATTTTAAATTGTCATATTTTTCTTAAATAGAAATAACAATTATCAAACACGAGAGAATGTCTATGGATGAAGAACAAATCATTCAAGAAATTGAACAGAATTTAGAGGAATATATTGAATTTCTTAGGGATTTAATACAAGCAGAATCATATAATCCCCCGGGAAACGAGAAAAATGTTGCGTTACAAATTGACAACTATTTAACAGATGCGGGTATAAAATGTGAAATTTTTCCCTTTGAAGAAAATCGTGCGAACTTAATAGCATCATTAACTGATAATTTTGAAGGTAGAAATCTATTATATAATGGACATATGGATGTTGTTCCCCCCGGAAATGAGGAAGAATGGAAGTATCCTCCCTTATCTGCTTATGTAAAAGGGAGTAAAGCAAGAAGGAAGATTTTCGGGAGAGGGGCAGCAGATATGAAGGGAGCATTAGCAGCGATGGCTATTTCCTTAAAAATCTTGAAGAAATTAAATTTTACACCATCCGGGAATCTAATCCTTAATGCGGTCTCTGATGAAGAAACTGGCGGTAAAGTTGGGACTGGTTGGTGTCTTGAAAATAATTTAGGATCAATTCGTTGTGATTTTGCGGTTATTGGGGAAACGTCGTATTTACCACCATTGGGAAGAGCCATAATAGTTGGTGAAAAAGGACATCTCGGGATAAAAGTCATAACGAATGGGATTCAGTGCCACTCTTCAATGCCCTCATTGGGGAAAAATGCAATCGAAATGATGAGTGAAATTATGTCTCATATACATAAAATGGATGAGTATATGCCCGTAATTAAACCCCCTATGACTCTTGATAAATTAAAAAGCGAATTGAGTGCAATTTTTCCTGACAAAGAAATATTTGAAAGAATCTTGGGGGAACAAAAAGTGTTAAATGAATTATTAGTTGCTCTCACTAATTATACCAAAAATTTCACCTTAATTGAAGCAGGAGTTAAAGAGAATGTGATCCCTGATACATGTGAAGCAAACATAGATTTTAGGTTACTCCCGGGACACACAACTGAAATGATAATTCAAGCCTTAACAAAAATGATTGAAGAGGACCTCGGTTATGAAGTTCGGGACGCACCAATAGGCAACCCCGAAGATGTTTTTGTCTATTTGGACGTAGGATATGAAACGGAAGCCTCATATTGGGAAGAATGGGAGAAATCACTATTTATCAAGGAGTTTGCTAATGTAACAGAAAAAGTTTATGGGCATAGGATGATCTATTTCCTCTCTCCTGGTGGCTCCGATGCGTGTTTTTATAGAAACAAAGATTATTGTAAAGAAACGATTCAATTTGGTCCGGGAAGATTTTCACTCGTCCACGCTACAAATGAATATATTGACCTTCAAGATTTTAAAGACGCAATCAAAGTGTATACATTGTTTGCTTACAACTTCCTAAAATGATTAAAGAGAGATTATATATATAGAAATTTATAACTTTATTCACTCATTATTTATTTAAATTGCAAAATTACCTACCTTACCTATTTTGCCAGACACCAAAATTGAAGACATTGTTTTATTGCTTGATACCTCACGATCTATGCTGAGAAGGGATTTCAAACCAAGTAGATTTACCTTAGAACTCCAAACCGTCAAGAAATTCATCCATGCAAAATTATCACGTGATATGAAAGACAGAATTTCTGTAATTTCATTAAATGAAAATACCAAAAAAATTATTGATTTTACTAATATTGAAAGAGATTTAATTGGATCTTTGAAAAAAATAAAGATCTCCGCAAGGGGTATTTTACATGAAGGTCTTTCTTTTGCATTGCAGATTTTGGTTGATGAAATGCGAAAAATTGGCGGTAAGACTTTTCGTATTTTTATTATTACTGATAACAATTTAAAAATTGACGAGAATAAATTAGAGAGGGTAGTCAACATCGCAAAGGGCCTTGGAGTTTATATTGACGTTTGTCAGTTAGGTGGGATACAAGAGCATGAAAGAATGTCGCTTAAAAGAATCTCTCAACTAACGAGAGGAGAATATGGGTACTTCACTAACTCAAAAGAATTGCTCAATTCAATAAGTTTATTTATATCAAAAAAGGAACAAAAAGAGACATTTGATTATTTTTCTCCTGAAGAAAAGGAAGATCTTGCTCCTTTAATGAGTGAAATTGCACTACCATTAAGAAGACTAAGCGTATTAGAAATCAGATTAATGATGGGAGATAAAGGCCAAACTGAAGAAAAATGTCAGATTTGTCACTCATCCAAAGCACCTGTAACTGGTGCTGGGTTTTATAGTGAAGGGAGATTTTGCCCATCATGTGATAGAGCAATGCATCTTTCATGTGCTGCTATGTGGGCAAAAAAAACGGAGAATAAAGAAAATATTTTTAGATGCCCCTTTTGTTTTTTCCTACTCGAACTTCCTAGAAGTGCCTTAAAGTTTGCTGAAGAAGTTGAAGTTGAGGAAGAACCTCAAGAAATCAAAATCTTAGAAGAAGAAAAAGAAGTCCAGGCACAAATTTTGTTAATTCCTGAAGAGGAAGTTGACCAAATTGATGCATCATGCTCTTATTGTCATAGTATTTTCTTAGGTGATTACCGTGTATATCAATGCAACAAATGTGCGTCCTATTACCATAAACCGTGCCTAGAAAAAATGATCAATGAAATTAGTGCCTGTAGATACTGCGGTGCTAAAATGACACTAAATAAATAAGAGCAAACTTTCAGTTATCTTAAATTTCTTATAGCTTTTATTTAAATTATTTAAATAAATGTTCGTTTTATTACTAAAGGAGTTTAAATAGGTGATTAAGTTGGCGAAAGCTCAAAAAGAAAAATGGGTTGTCACTTCTGCGTGGCCTTACGTAAATGCAACCCCTCATATAGGAAATTTAATTGGAAGTACGTTATCAGCGGATGTATTTGCACGGTTTTTAAGACTGAAAGGTCATGAAGTGGTGTTTGTTTCAGGATCGGATTCACATGGAACCCCCGTTTCAGTAGAAGCAAAAAAATTGAAAGTTCCTGCCAAGGATCTTGCCTTTAAATACCATAATATTATTAAGGATTTACATGAAAAATGGATGATCTCTTTTGATAACTATACCATAACTCATAATCCAACCCACATAGACTTAGTGAAGAAAATATATTTAGGTGTGGAAAAAAATGGATATGTGGTACAGAAGGAAATTGAATCTCTCTATTGTGAAAATGATAATTTCTTTTTACCTGATAGATTTGTGGAGGGAACCTGTCCAAATTGTAAAGAGGATGGCGCAAGAGGTGATCAATGTGATAAGTGTCAGAGATTACTCACACCAACAGAACTAATTACACCAAGATGCGCGATTTGCGGATCAGCCCCAGTGATTAGGAAGACAAAACATTGGTACTTAGATTTACCAAAATTGGAGGATCGGTTGAAAAAATTAATTGAAGAAAATGAGATAATACCCCCAAATGCTCGAAAGATGTGCCTGAATAGTATTACTGAAGGACTACCTCAACGAGGAATTACCAGGGATTTAGAATGGGGAATTGATGCTCCTTTCAAAGGGGCTGAAAACAAAGTTATATATGTATGGTTTGAGGCTGTTCTGGGTTATATAACAGCGGTTAAAGAATGGGCCGACAATATGATTAATGATCCTAGTAAATTTGAATATTTCTGGAACGACCCCAACACAAAAACCGTCTTTTTTATAGGAAAGGACAATATTATTTTTCATTTAATAGTGTTTCCAGGATTACTACTAGCTTACAATGAAGATAAGAGTGATAATGATAAATTTGTTCTACCATATAATGTCAACTCTACAGAATTCTTGATGATGGGAAGTGAAAAGTTATCTAAATCAAGAGGTGTTGGAATAGGGATTGATAAAGCTTTAGAATTAGCTCCTCTAGACTACTGGAGATTTTATTTACTATTCAATCGTCCAGAAACAAGTGATACAGATTTTCTTTGGTCAGAATTTGAGAATAATATGAAGACCCTTAATGATAACATCGGGAATTTTATCCATCGAACGCTCACCTTTATCGAAAAACAATTTGACAGTAAAGTACCCGAAAAAACTCAATATGACGAGATAGATACAAAATTCATAGAAAAGATAAATAGTATCAGCAATGTTGTAGGAGAAAGTTTAAGAAACTTTAAAATTCGAAAGGCAATAAGGGATATCGTAAATTTTGGGAAGGAAGGGAATATATATCTCAATGATAAAGCACCATGGCATTTAATTAAGGAAGATAAAGAAACTGCGGGCCATGTATTTAATATATGTGTACAAGCGGCATATGCCCTGGGCGTACTACTAAATCCTTTCATTCCAAGTACCTCAGAAAAGATTTTTTCTTATATTAATATACCAAAATCTATGGAAATTACCTGGAATAGCATTAATGAAGAATCTGTGAAAGCCAGCCTCAATATTAAGAAACCTAAACCTTTATTCCAAAAGTTAGATATTGAAGAGATTGAAAAAGAGTATATAAAATCAAAGGAAGAACCAAAAAAGGAGGAGAAAGAATTGATTTCTTACGAAGATTTCCAAAAATTAGATATACGTGTTGCTTTAGTTGAAGAAGTTGAGAAAGTTCCCAAAGCTGATAAGTTATATAAGTTAACAGTGAGTCTAGGTGAGGAAAAACGGACATTAGTTGCGGGATTAGCTGAATTTTATAAAGCCAGTGAATTAGCAGGGAAGAAAATTGTGATTTTAGCAAATTTGGAACCCAGAAAATTAAGAGGGATCACCAGCCAAGGCATGCTTTTAGCTGCTGAAGAGGGTGATACCGTATCAGTATTAATACCAGACAAGGATATAGGTTCTGGAGCAGGAATAAAATAGTTTATAACTTCAGTGAGAATAGCGGATTCAAACGAGCAATAATATCGCCAAGGTCGAGTTGTAAGGTTTTTAGTACAATATCTCGACCCCTATAGACGAATTGCAGCTCTCCAACATTCCTTATTATTTTTAATCTACTATTATTTGTAATTAAAGAGGTTACGAAGTACCGTTGATCCTTATATTCCATGATATCGATTACTTCTTTAATATCAGGAAGAGTGTAACCTCCCCCATGGGGAAGAATATTAGCTTCTGATAAAACGTCCAAAACCTCCAATTGTTCTGCTCTTTTCCGAAATTTCATATTTTTTATTGTTACAGCTGAAAGATTTTTCTTTCCTTTAAATAAATACGCATTGATATCGGCACTTAGAGTTGTAGGAAAAATATCTGATGATATTGACTCACAATTCGGGTCTGTACAATTACTCCCCAGATACATATTGTTATAATCTTGAAGAAATTGATGTGGTTGATTGCACACGACATCATATCCATAGTCAAACAATTTTTCAGCAATTAGCTCTCTTTTCAAACCAGAAAAATTTACTGCTTTTTTCTGGAATTCCATATAATCCTTTGCATCCGAATCTAATAGGATATATTGTTTACCAAATTTAGTATCCTCTTCTATTGCTCTCTCTTTCAATGTGTTTGATTTGTCAATATAAAGTCCAATTCCTTGGCTATCATCTCTAAATTCTGGGACTGAACCATGAATTAGAAAAATGTAAGGAGGTAGCTCAATATCAGATAAATTTTTCGTTTCAAAGCAGTTAATAAAATGATTTGATACTCCCAAATCCCACTTTATTAACACATCATCTTGATAAAGATCCATGGATTTTATAGCATCTATTTTTTTTATTAAATCATATGGATCCGGGAGTTCTTCTAACCCACCAACAAGTATCCCGCAGCAATTCACCTTCGTATTTAGAAATATTAATTTATCATTACCCGAACCCCAATTTAATTTACCTCCATATCCAAACCCCGAATTCCATCGATACTTATTTCGTGAGATAGTTTCATCTGGAGAGGATATAAACGTAGCTTTAGGTTCAAATCCATACTTTTCTTGAATTAGATGTATTTGGGAAAGACCATACTTCATATTTGCTTTACATAACCTGGATGCACCATCACCTAAGCCATTAGAAAAAATAAATTGGCTTGCCCTTTCCAATAACTCTGATTTTGATAAATTCGAGATTTCCTGATATAAAGCGGTTGAGCGCATTTTCCTATATAATCTTGGTCAGAAACGGTTAGTCTTATCAAAAAATATATAGAAAGAATTTATATATAAGATTAATGATAATACATGGAATAGCCTATAAAATTTGACTTAAGAAAATTGCTTTTTAACTTCTAAAAATGAACGATTCCGCTGATTTTGTATTATATGACGTATCTAAAAAAAGGATATCAATCGGGGACTATTCAGGATCCATAATTTCAAAATGCGAAGATAGAATTATTTTCTCTGATAACATTAACATATCGGAATATAAAGAGATCTCTATTACTGGAGGTTTAGTAGTCGGTTTTCAGGAAGAGAATGAAAAATTAACTGCTTTTTCAAAAAAATCGGATTTTTATTGGGAAGATGCAGACGAATCTCCATTAGAATATTCTGTTTTAATTTCTGAGAATACTGTGGACCAATATAATAGAGAGCAATTTACTGATGACTTCCCTTTCACGATTAATTTGCTCCATACAGCAGGATTATATTTAAATGGTACCGATCTTGAGATTAACCACTTAGATTTCTTTAAGGACGAGATTTTAAAGAACCCTGTCTCTTTAATTGAAAAGGGGATAATAATGGCAGATAGAGTAGTGATTAATGAGAAAGGAGATCCCGTTTTTTACGATTGTATCATTGTAGGAAGAGATGAAAATGATGATCTTAAAGTGAGTTATGAAACGTTTGTAAATGTTGATGATAAGAATGTCCGATATATAATCATTTTAGGTATCGAAGAATTGAAGGAATAAGCCCTGTTCATTTAAAAATCATGCTGCTATTTGAAAATAAAGAACAAAAATTAATCAATATATTAAAATTCATAGGTTCTCCATTCAAAAAATTTGTTTCAACTGGAGAAATTAAAGAAGATCTTGGGATCGTTCAATCAAGACATGGATTTCTGAATGAAATTGCTAAAGTCATCAATAGAAATTCAAATTTTATCCTACCGATTATTGGAGAAGTAGGTCAGGGAAAAACTCATCTCTATTGGGCTCTAAAGCATGAATTTTACAATTATAATATCGTCTATATCTCATTAGAAAGGGTACAGAAAAAGTTTTATTATACCACATATGCAGAATTCATTGAAAATCTAGGTGATAAACCCGAGGATAGAGTCGAACCACTCAGAAATATGACGAAACAATTATGTAAAGAATGGGGTACTGAAGAAAGAAAATTTGGGTTCTTCCAAATACCAGACAGTGACAAAGTAAAACAAGAAGGATATAAAAAATGGTCTGGAAAATTTGAAAATAAAGAAGCTTTAATGGACGTAATCACTGCTATAACTGCTCATCAATGTGAGCCCGATAAAAAGATTGAAGCAGAAAGGTGGTTGATTGGAGATTTAATGGATGTCAGGGATCTTTCACATTTGAATTTGAAGCACGATCTAAGAAAAAGGCACATAGCTTTTGCTATGCTAAAAGTATTAATAGAGAATTTACAAAAAGAAACCGTATTATTTATAGATGATTTTGAACGGATTGTTTCTAGTCGAACACTGGTAGAAGATCGTTTAGAGGAAACTGAAGATATTGAAGAAATCTTCGATCCTAGATGGTTCGGTTCAAAACAAACTCCCGAAAATTATTCCGCAGAGAAAACTCTTGACAAAATTCTAGAGCTCCAGAAGATAAGGGGTTTACGAATTATTATAACCCTCAAGTCGAGAGAATATTTTGAGGAAGTAAAAAAACGGATTGAAAGAAAGAATCGCAAACTCTTGCTCATGATGAAAAAACCACTTCTTATGTCGAATTTTGAAGAAGAGGATATCATTCATTTCTATAAGAATAACTTGGATATCTTCTTCGCTAATGTTAGATACAATGAATATTTTCGAGATTTTCCGGCCTCCTTGTATCCTTTAAACCAATTCGTCTTAAAATATATATATCAAGAAACTAAAGGAAACCCTCGAGAAATTGTAAAATATTTAATAAAAATTTTTAATGAAATCATCACATCCAATGAAAAGTTAGAGGATGTTCTCGAGAAGTATCAATCCTTGGATTAATTTACATGTTTTTAACGAGAATTCTCTCAAAAGTGTCTATCTCACTTAAAAAATTCTCTGTATACTCTTTTTTCCACCCAGAGTTCAAGACAAGATCTCGAAATTGATCCAAATTTATTATTGATTTAAACTGAATTAGCAATAATGACCTAATCCCTTTAGATCTTAAAATTTTATAATTGTCCGAATCATCCAGAGCCGTAAATAATTGATGAGACCTTAGAGATAATTTTGTAAATACCTTTCTACATCCATCTAATAATTCTGATTTATTGGAATTCATTAAAAGAAATAAGTTTCTTAAAACTGTGTGTGGAAGTGATTTAAATCTTGATAACGCGCTTAAGGCACTTAATTTAATAAGAGGGTATTCGTCATTGACAGCATTACCTATCAAAAGCACTATATTTTCACTCAAATTTGTTATTTGAGAAATCTTTTCGAATGCTTGAATTACCTCATTCCTTATCCATCTATCTGATTTATGATATGTTTCATATAAAAACCGCATGAAAAACTCCTCTAATGGAACAATGCTCCCAATTTCTCCTAGTGCAAAGGTTAAATTTAAACTAATTTTCTCAAGATTTTTGGGAGATAAATTTTCAATTAAATATCCTAGAAAGTGTAAAAAATCTCCGCTTGGGTTCTTACTTAATTCAATTATAAAATCATTAATAATTTCTGGGTTATTTGAATCTCTGATTTTTTTGAATTTGTGGTTTAATGACTCCATCATTTTTACTAATTCATTAGAAGCATTTATACGTTAAATACCTCTCTGATTAGAGGTTCAAGAGAAGGGACATCTTTTAATTGAATTTCTTTACTAATTTCGAAACACTCCTTAAAACTGCCCCAAATTTTCTCATCATTTCGAATTCCATCAATAAAATAGTTGATCCGGTGGAGAGCTGAATATGATTGCCCTTTGAAAACGTAACAAATAAAGAAGGGATCTACGGAGTTCATTAAGAGAGTATAATCACCGAACATAACTCGATCCAACCCCTCTGAGAATTTTTCATTCATAAAAGAATTAATAGCCGATAAAAAACCCCCAAACAGATGGTCTTCAAAACTATTACCCTTTCCAAAGGATTGAGAGAATAGAGGTATCCCACCTTCCGAAATTATTAACAAAAAGATAGGTTCTTCATTCGAAATCTCAGAGACGCTTATTTCTCGCTTTTGAATCATTCTTTCAATCTGCTCACTTGGGAGCGCTAAATTTATACGTGTGGATAATGGTGCGTTAGATTCTTTAATCTCTTCCCATAAATCCAATTTTCTGAGTAAATCGTCATGTTCATTAGAGATTTTTATTGCTAACCGTGTAAGACCGTACTTATCTGCAATATCTTGAGCTTTAGTTAAAAATTTACGAGCTTTTTTCATATCTAAAGTAATTAAAGATAGTTTTGCTTGTAGAAGATAAGTTTCAGCTAATAAAGAATAAGAACGAGAGTTTTTGACTGTTTCAAATAATTTCGCGATATAGAAATTCAATTCCTCTAGTATTTCTGGGTCACTTGTTGCTCGTAATTCAAATAAGAGCAGATCACTTAAGTTTAGGAGAGCATTTATTAAAACCTGAAATTCGGGGATTCCTTCTTCAATTAACTCTTTTAACATCTCTTCTGCTTTACCTCTATTCAGAGCTCGCGGGCTATTTTTCAAGTATACGGCTTTATTTATACTATAAGCCTTCTCATATTGTTTTGGGAGCTCATTTTGTTGAACAGTAATCTGTTCCATTCGATTTAAATATTGTTGGGCTTGGTCAAGATTATTCATAGCAAGAGCTAAATGAAATATTGAATCTAAAACCGCAAATCTTCGATGTGGTGTGCCAATTTCTTCCGCGATTGTTATACTTTTTTCGAGAAATTGTAATGCATGGTTGTAATCACCTTTTTCTTGATATAACATTCCTATATTATTACATATCCCCGAAATCAGATCATAATTATCTTCCTTCTGAGCAAATTCGAGTGCTTCTTCATAATGATTAAGAGACTGATCTAATTCACCTTTCATATTGTAAATTATGCCTAATTGCATATTGCAGTTCTGAATAAGACGTTTCAAATTAAAACCTTTAAAAAGTGATTTACTTAATTCACTATATTTTAAAGCGTGATCTAAATCTCCTATTAACCACGAATTCGCACCAAGATGGAAATACATAAAAGCAAGATCTAGTTTAAGATCAGTTTTCTTTAATAATGAAAAGGTCTCTTCTAAGTATTCTTTTGATTTTTCCAATTTTCTACTTAATCGATATTTAATACCTTTTATCCAGAGAATTAAGATCCTTCTTTTAATGAGTTTTGTAGGTGATTCATCACTGAATTTTTCTAATAAGTCCTCACTCTTTTTGATAAATTCTTCCGATTCATTTGGCTTGCCTTGCCAGACTAAACTATTTGCCATTTGAATGTTGACATCAAGTAGCAACAAGGAATCCTCAAGCCCTTGGCTTTCTTGATAAGCCTTTTCAGCAAATTTTATATGTTCATATCTCTCTGCATTATAGGATGCAAGAAGACTTCTAAGCGTATAATAATAAATCCGTTCATATGATGATATATCTTGTTTCCTCTCAAAATCTTCTAATAACTTACTCGCTTCTTCCAGTTTACCTTCTTCAATTAACTTTTCCGCCTGGATTAATTCTGTGTTTTCTGAGTGGACCATTTTCTTTCTCAGATAGAATTGGTTAAAAATTTTGGATTATTACCGATCGAGTATAATTATCACAAAGTAAATTAAACATGGTTTTAAATATGATGTAAAAATTGGATAAATATTATCTAACCTCATTCATAGTTAAATCGACCTTCGGAACGAAAATTCTCTAATTCTTTATATCAAGGAATATATCCTCGATTAATTTTGTAAGAGGAGGGACATCTTTTAGTTGAATTTCCATACTTACATGGAAACTTTCCTTTTAAATATACTCCAAAAATCTAGATAAAAAGAAAAAAAGAATTAAAAAAATTTTTATTTCGGTACTTCCTCTTACTTTACTGCTTCAAAATATATATACCATTGCTCATCGTCTTCGATAAACTCTGTTCCTAAATGTTTATGCTTTGTTTTAGCTAAATCTCGTGGAACAGATTCACTGGCAGGTTTGTAATCGGTTATTACTTTTAGCACAGTACCAGGTCTCATTTTCATGAGTTGCTTTTTTGTTTTTAACGCTGGAACTGGACATACTAACCCACAGGCATTTAATTCCATATCAAATTTCATATTTTTTCCCTCTTTATGTTTTATATTTTATTTAATCACATATTAATGTAAAAATCGGCTCATTCATTCCAGGATCAACCTTCATCTCAACCTCCATTAGTTGGGCTAATCGAAGGGCTTCAAATCGTACTTTCCTTGGTTCTAAATTCAAATCTTTTGCCATATTGCTGATGGTGGCAGGTCCTTTATCCGATATATATTCTAAGACTTGTTGTCGTGGGGTTTTTTCAAACGCTAAGAGTTCTCGTTCAGATTTTAGGTTAGTCGCTTTTGAAATTTCCTTCTCATCTAGAACACCCTCTTCAAATAACTTCTTTTCAATAGCAGATTCGATGATTTCTTTTCCTTTATCTGTCCATGCTATGACTGTTGTGTAGCCCTTTTGAGAACCGACTTCACCTGCAGTCAAATCGGAAAATATTGCTGGAAAATCTTGGCAGTGTGAACAGAAATGATTACAACTTAAACATCGTCGGGTCTCTTGTAGTGCCATTTCTTCATTAAATTTTTGATCGATTTCTTCAAAACTCCATACAATCTCTTCGGTTGCCTCTTCTAATGTTTCTGGTTTTTTAGAGTAGTCTTTTGGTGGCTTTTTTGGGCCTGTAAAGAACATTTTTCTCTGGACATCCCTACCCACCATTAAATCCTCACCCTTTAGATATCGGTCAATTGAGAATGCTGCTTCTTTTCCGTGTGCAATCGCTGCGATTGCTACTGCTTTTGAATTATTAATAATATCTCCCCCAGCAAATACCCCAGGAATATTAGTCTCAAAGGTAATCTCGTTAACTTTTAGTTTATTATGTTCCTTTTCTAGTTTATTATCGACGGCAGCATCAATTTGATCGAAATCAACAGCTTGTCCCACCGCAATTACAATACCATCCGCAGAAATTTCATAATCTGAATCTTTAACTTTGTTTAATGGTCGTTTTCCATCATTATCTGGAGTACCCCATTCAATCTTATGGCAATTTAACACCAGATTCCCATCAGAATTTTGAGTGATTTTAGAAGTTGAGGTAGTATAGTGATATTCCATGAATTCACGCTCATTCTCCGGTATTTCCTTTAAAACAAGTTCTAGTTGTTGTTTCGACATGATATCTACAAGATGAACTTTTATTGCACCTAATCTGAGAGCTGTTTGAGCAACATCTACGGCAACTGAACCTCCACCGATGATTCCAATAGTCTTATCCTTGAATTCTTCTTGATTTTCCCAGTAGCGATATTTTCTGTCCATAAGAAAAGTAATTGCCACATGCACATTAGGAAGGTCTTCCCCTTCTAAATGTAATGTTCGAGGTTTATATTGTCCTGTCGCAATGAAAATGGCTTCAAATCCATCTTTTTTTAAATCATCAAGCGTCATTTCAGGACCTAAAGGCTTATTCAGTACAACTTCTACCCCAGAATTTTTAATCATATTTACATCATAATCTAAAACGTAGTTAGGCAATCGAAACTGTGGTACACCGAATCTCAACATTCCCCCAGTCTGATCTGTCTTCTCAAAAATAGTGGGAGCATATCCCATTCCTTTCAAAAAGTATCCTGCTGTTAATCCTGCTGGTCCAGCACCAATTATCGCGACTTTCTTTGCTTTCTTGTTAATCTTTGATTTAACTCCAGTATCCTTGTTCTTACTCTGTTCTATTTCCCATTCAGTGACAAATTTTTTCAATTCCCGAATAGCTACAGGATGATCATCACCAATTAATGTACATCCATGCTCACATTCATTGGTACAAATTCTTCCACATATAGAAGGAAGCGGATTATTTTTTCGGATTAAATCTACCGCATCTTGATATTGACCTTGTCTTATTAATGAAATATACCCTTGGGCGTCTACTCCGGATGGGCAATGATTAGCACAAGGTGAGTATACTATTCCTTTATCAGATTGGTCAGTCCGGATGTGAGAGTTACAAAACAAACCAATTTTTACAATTTCTCTGTTCATTTCTGACTCGATCTTTGCAGCGCCTCGAATTTCACACGGTACTCCTACAATTCCTACGGGATCAAAAGTTTCTCCTACGGCATCTACTAATTTTTCTAGAACTCCTGAACGACCATATACAACCCCGGCTTTCTGTATAACCTCGTCAGAATCAGACACAATATCTGCTTGAGGTCTCTCATCAACATCTTGAACCATGACAATTCGATTTAAAGCATCACTTTCGAGTAATTCTTTAGCAAGAGTCGTAACAACTCCCCCATTCGCAGCTTTAGCTAAAATCTCAGGATTTTTACTACGTAAAGAATAGATTGCTTTGGGTTCTTTTTGCTCAAATTTTTTCTGAATAACTTGAGGACATTCTTGGTAGCATTTACCACATTCCTGTCCGTCTCTCTCCAGAATACAGTAGTCTTTTAAAGTTGGGCGCAAGATACTCATGTTAATATGTTTACACGATCCAGCGCATAAACCACAACCCTGACATAACCCTACATCTATAATTTCTTGCCTTAATAATTTAAAACTCATTACTTTTCCTCCCCTATTTTTATTTCTTTTATAATACCTTCCAGATCTATTGTATATTCTACTGAACCGTTTTTGTAGGTTCCTTCTACCACTTCAAAAATGTGGGTTTTATAATCATCGAAATTATCATCATCATTAATCTGCGATTTAAAGCCGCCAAAATATAAGCTTGAAAGGTTCATATTTCCCGCGATGTGCCGAATTTCATCTGTAATTTCTTTGTATTGGTCAGCATCTTCCTTTTCTATCGCAGTTTGTAATTTTTCTTCTAATTCTAGTAATTGTGCTCGATACTTTTTTGTCTGTTCACTAACCTCGATTTCATTTGCTTTCTCATATGTTTCAATAATTTTCAGAGTTAGTGAAATTGACTTATCGCCACCCAATAATCCTGTTATCAATGGTAATTCTTCAATTAATCGTCCAATAAATAAATCTTCTTTGATTGACCCTGATGAGGGTATTCTTCCCTTGGGTAATCCTGAAGTTGGTAAAGTAAATCTAAAGAAATTTCCAAGTATATCAGGTAAACTTCGTGTAACATCGTCTTCTTCATCGGCTAATTTATCGGTTGCGCCTTTCTCAGAGTGTTCTGTGGCAACTTCAATGTTTCCCATAAGTGTACCAAACATTCCAAGCATTCTTATGCCTGATCTCTCTACTAATTGCTTGCATCCTCTACAAGGTGTATTATAATCAATACATCGCTCCTTACATTCTCGTGAAATAAATCCATTACATAAAAATCCCAAGTCGTTAAAGCATGTTTCTTGATCTTCCAGTTCTATTTGACGATGTACCTCATCTAAATAATCGCAAGTTGCTTTCCGCGAGCATATATCACATAATTTCTTAAGTTTCTCTGGTTCTTCTTCATTTATTACGGATATTAGCTCATTAATTTCCCCTAAACAGCCTTCCACTTCAATAAAGTCTTCTGCAATATTTCTTAACGGAGTTATTTCATGACCATGTTGGTTTGCCAACGCAAAAACACCACCAGTCGCAGTACAACTACCATACGCAATAATTCTCTCTGAATTTGCTTTTATTTGCTCAACAAGCTCCTTATCACTTGGTAATAAATATCCCGCTATTACTGCGGTTTCTATCTTTTCTTCTTTCCATTCACTAGGATTTCTTATGTATTCGACATTGTATCCCGATTCACTTTTTAATAACAGTGTTTCATGAAAACATTTATTGCATCCATTAAACTGGAAAACTTTAACATCCATCTTTAATCGTACCCTCCTCTTTTATTGCAGTTGTTAATCTGTCTACTATATCTTCAAAATCTCCTACAGCAGTTTCCCCTTCGGCAGCTCTCGAAGTATATTGATTTACAAATTGATCACTATATCCTAATTCCTTGAATAATTTTTTCATAAGTTTGATTCTGTGCATTGACAAGATATTACCGTTAAAAAAATGACACGCCCCTAAACAACATCCAACACAGGCAACTGCGTCAGCACCATTATTTAAAGCATCCATTATCTGAATAGGACCTATTTGACCAGTACACTGAATTCTTACAATTCTAACAGCAGGATTATATCCTATACGAGCAACACCAGCTGTATTCGCCGATCCTTGACCGCATTCATTACACATGAATACTACTAAGTTTTGAATTTTTTCTTGAATTGCTTCATCAATAGGTTCACATTCACTCATTCGCACACAGCACCTCCACCAGATACGGCAATAATTTCATCTAGTAATTGCTCATCACTAAAGTTTATCAATTGAATCGCTCCTGTTGGACAAACGGGCATACACATGCCACAAGATTTACACGCAATCTCATTAATAGCTGGAACTCCATTTTCATCAATATCTATAGCTGCGGGAGCACATGTCGTTTTACAAAGACCACATTTGACACATAAATCATAATCTATTGAAGGAACTAACATCTCTTTTTCAATATATCCTTTCACTAACGGAGCCGCTGCTAAAGCCGCCGCATTTCCCGCGTGAGCTACTGTTTCAGAAATGTCTTTAGGTCCTTGAATCGCCCCAGCAAGGAAAATTCCTCCCTTGCTACTTAAGGTAGGATTCATTTTAATGTGAAATTCTTTCAAGAATCCCTCTTTCGATCGTAACACATGAAGTTTCGAACCTAATGGACCAATGCCTTCAGGAGGAACCATCGCAGCGGATAGTACCACCAAATCAGCTTT
This sequence comes from Promethearchaeota archaeon, assembly GCA_016839845.1. The sequence goes on along the minus strand of JAEOTL010000105.1, from coordinate 2,224 downwards.
CAATTGCAATGGTGTCTGACTGAGTGTGTCTTCAACGATTACTCTTAATTCTCCGGAGATTGGATCTTTCATAATTTCTGAGGGTCTTCCTCTAATAAATCTCACCCCAATTTCTTGAGCAGATTTATATAATTCCTCGAAATTTAACCCGGGGGTTCGTATATCGATGTAGCATATCGAAACATCAGTATCAGGATACATTTCCTTGATAATTCGTGCGTTTTTAATTGCGAATTTACAACAGACTCCTGTACAGTATTTATTCCCAACTTGGTCATTTCTGCTGCCAACACATTGTATCATAACCACGCTTTTGGGAATTTTCCCATCAGATGGTCGTAATACTTCACTATTTGTAAGAGAAGTCGGAGATAACATCCGTTCTAACTTTAATTGCGTTATAACATCTTCATAGCCTTCTTGACCATAATAATAGGGTTCTATTTCAGAAGGATCATATTCTTTATAGCCTGCCGCAACGATAATCGACCCGACCTTTACCGTTTTAGTTTCAGATTCCATAGAAAAATCGACTGCTTGAACAGGACATATATTAATACATGTATTACATTCAATACAATTCTTTTTATCTCTCACAAAAGTCGCGGGAATCGCTTGAGGGTACGCTTTATAGATTGCGTTTCTCATGGACATCCCCTTATCCCATTCACTAGGGACTTCTACGGGGCAGTGTGCCGCACAATCTCCACATGATGTACAGTTATCTTTTACATATCTCGGTTTAATCTCGATCTCAACCTCAAAATTACCTAAAGAACCCTCAACACTCTTGATCTGAGCATTAGTATAAAGGTCTATTAAAGGATGATTAGCTACTCCATTGGTAAGAGGGGAAATTGAACATTGTGGACATTCTAAAGTTGGGAAGGTCTTGTTTAGTCTCGTCATATGACCCCCAATAGTGGAATTCTTCTCTACTAATGTAACAGGGATTCCTAACTCGGCCATATCAAACGCAGATCTAAGACCCGCAATTCCTCCGCCAATAACTAGTGCTGCTTTTGTCGTCGGTATTCTTCTCGTTTCTACATCTTCTAATTTTCGTGAGCGGTTCACTCCCGCTTCAACCAATCTCAATGCCTTTTGAGTCGCCTTTTCTTTCTCATTTTTATGCACCCAACTGTCATACTCTCGTACGTTTACTTGTTGGTGGCGATGTTTGTTCAATCCTACTTCTTCAATTGCTCGTGCAAATGTCTTCCCATGCTGATTCTTCGAACATGAAGCAACCACCGTTCGATTAACTCCAAGTTCTTCTATTGAATCTTTAACCATCTGTACTCCTGGTTTGGAACACATAAACATATAATGTTCCGCTTTCACTACATTTGGTAGTGTCGATGCATATTCCGCAACTTTAGCAACGTCCACAGTGCCCGCTATGTTATGCCCACAATGACACACGAATACTCCGATTCGTGGTTCCTCGCTATCTCCGGTTTCAACCTTTTCCCCTATTTGTTCTGTCTCTTGTATATTTTCTTCCTTAATCGTCAAATTACATAACCTCCTCTTCTTTTTGTAATTCCTCTCCCCCAAAAAGAAATTCTTTACCCATTAATTGATATTGAAGACCAACAAACTCTTGATCCATACCCATACAATAGGCAGTTAGTTGAGAAAGATGAATTACAGGATAATCATAATTACAACTTTTATTTTTATTTAGATAATCTTGACCTGTTTCATACTGCAAATGGCAGAAGGGGCAAATATCTAAGATTATATCAGGTTTAACCTCATTAATATTCTTCATTTTCTCCCCAAATATGGTCATACTCGCTGTTCCATCGTATGCTTTTACTCCACCCCCAGCACCACAGCATGTGAGCTGTTCTTTAAACCTAACTGATTCAACTCCTAATGCTTCAACGAATTCTTCAATGATCGTTGGTCCTTCAGAGCTTTCAATTTCTCTAATTCTGGTTGGCTTTAAAAAATGACAACCATAATGGATAGCCGCTTTCACATTAACTTTTCTTACAATGGCATCTTCAATTCCCCATGGCCCAATTTCATACCCTAAAACTTCTGCGACATGTCGTACTTCAATTATTCCCTTGAATTCATAATCTCCAATTAATTTCAGTCGTTCATTTACCTGTTCCCGATGCTCTTCGTTGTTTTTCAGATGTTTGTTAACTTCTTGAAGCGTTCCAAAGCATCCATTGCATACAGTTAGGATATCAGCATCCAATTGCTC